>JAFGEH010000052.1 GCA_016931665.1 Candidatus Cloacimonadota bacterium
AGCAGGATGACAGCTATTATTCTTACTTCTGACTCCTGACTTCTATCTTCCAACTTCCCACTTGTCCCTTGCACCTTGTCCCTTGTACCTTTTCCTCAACAGATTACGCCTCCTCCCAGCAGTTCATCATCCCTGTAGAATACTGCAGATTGGCCTGGTGTTACTGATTTAACCGGCATCAGGGTCTGCACCTGTATTCTGTCATTTTCTTTCTGCCAGGAACTCACTGGTACAGGGTTACTGTTATATCTGATCTGTACAGTTACTTTCTCGGCAGTTTCCGGTTCCTTGCCGCTTATCCAGTTAATTTCTTTGATCAGGAATTCCCGACTGAATAGGTCATCGGGATTATCCGTTACTAGCAGATGATTATTATCAGTATCCAGTTCCAGAACGAAGAGCGGGGCAGACCAGGGTGTGTTCAATCCCTTCCTCTGGCCGATTGTGTAGAGTGGTAATCCCCGGTGCCGGCCAATGATTCGGCCATCTTTATGAATTATTTTTCCGGGGGTCAGGGAAATATGCTGGCGCAGATATTCCTGATAATGATCTTTGATGAAGCAGATCTCCTGGCTGTCTTCCCGGTTATGCACCGGCAATGCTCTGGTGGCAGCCATTTCTCTGACCTGGTTTTTATTCAGGTCCTGCAGTGGGAAAATGGTCTTGGCCAGTTGCTGCTGAGTCAGACGCCAGAGCATATATGTCTGATCCTTACCGTGATCGTCGGAGCGAAATAAGCGATGCAACCCGGCCTGAACTTTTTTCTGGAGATAGTGTCCAGTGGCGAAATAATCAGCTCCCAGTTGCAGGGCAGCTGTCATCAATTTACCCCATTTAATGGTATGATTACAGATAACACAGGGATTAGGCGTACGGCCTGCCTGATATTCGCGGATGAAATCAGTTTCCACGCATGCGCGGAATTCACTGGTCAGGTCAATAAGGTGATGAGTTATACCGAGTGCAACACAAACCTTACGAGCATCGCTGATAGCTGCTTCCAGGCCTGTACCCTCAGCGAATCCGTAATCCCTGTTGTGAAAATGCTGCATGGTAACACCGATCACGCGATAACCAGCTTCCAGCAGTTGCAGTGCTGCCACAGAGCTGTCAACTCCACCGCTCATGGCCACTGCTACCATGAAGTTGCCGGCTGGTTGGGGCAGATAATCAATTTCCAGCATCAGGCCCTGATCCGACGTATATCAGCTCCCAGGGTTTGCAGTTTCTTCTCTATATCCTCGTAACCCCGGTCGATATGATAGATTCTGGCAATTGAGGTCTCTCCCCGGGCAGCCAGTCCGGCCAGAACCAGGGCAGCACTAGCCCGTAGATCGGTTGCCATCACTTGAGCACCACTGAGATTTGGAACTCCCTTTACCAATGCGATATTCTTCTCCACAGTTATACTGGCATCCAAACGGTTCAGTTCAGCAACATGCATGAAGCGGTCCGGGAATATGGTTTCTTCGATCCGGCTATTACCCTGGGCCAAGCACATCAGAGTCATGAACTGAGCCTGCAGGTCCGTGGGAAATTCCGGATAAGGCAGGGTAACAATATCCACTGCTTTCAGGCTGCTGCCGGGTTGAATTATTATCTGGTCGGCAGCTGTTGTGATATTCAAACCAGCCTCTAAAAGCTTTTCCAGCAGGCTGGTAAGATGTTCCGGCCGACAGCTGGTAACCGTGATCTCACTACCGGTCAGAGCAGCGGCGATCAGGAAGGTGCCGGCTTCAATGCGGTCGGGGATCATGCTGCTGACTGCTGGTTGCAGGCTGGTAACTCCCCTGATGAACAGGCGATCGGTATCACGGCCCGTTATCTGAGCGCCCATGGCTGTAAGGACATCTATCAGGCTGCCTATTTCCGGTTCCCGGGCAGCATTGCTGATAGTGGTTTCTCCTTCAGCCAGAACGGCAGCCATTAAAGCATTGGCCGTGGCTCCTACGCTGATCTTGTCGAAATTTATTTCAGCGCCCTGTAATTTTTTGCAGCGTGCCAGAATATATCCATGTTCTATCTCGATCTCAGCACCCAGCGCTTCCATGGCCTGCAGATGCATATCCACCGGCCTGGTTCCAATCGCACAACCCCCCGGAAACGAGACCTTTGCCTGTCCAAATCTGGCCAGTAGAGGACCCATCACATAGATAGAAGCTCGCATCTTGCTGACCAGCTCATAGGGCGCTTCAAAAAAGCTGCAATGGGTGGAATCTATCTCTAGGGTATGGTCATAGCTGTCTACCCGGGCTCCGGTTACCCGCAGCACATGCGCCATCATCTTGATGTCATTCAGGTGGGGGACATTATGTAAAATTGATTTACCCTGTGGCAGAAGGCAAGCTGCCATAACCGGCAGGGTGGCATTCTTGGAGCCGCTAATGGCAACACTGCCCGAGAGTTTCCTGCCGCCTTTGATCAAGAATCTGTCCATATCAGTTACCTATCCTTACATATCGATCACAGCCGGAAAGATCCGACCGGATTTCTATCTTTTGCCATCCGTAATTTTCGGCAATTTTTTTTATTGCTTTTCCCTGTTGCGCACCAATTTCCAGATATATCCGGCCGCCGGGCAGCAGATAGTCTTTTGCCTCTGCCAGGATCCGGCGATAGTAATACAATCCGCCTTCTCCAGCCAGTAAAGCTTCCTGTGGCTCGTAGTCACGGATCTCCCGATCCAGTTCTTGATATTCCTGAGTTGAGATGTAAGGTGGATTGGAAATGATGATCTGATATTTATTCCGCAGTTCCTCAAAGAGATCCGAGCAGTGAAAATTGATCTTAACGCAGTTGATCTCTGCATTTTTCCGTGCTGTCTCCAGCGCTTGTGCCGAGATATCAGCTGCTTCAATAATCATGTTCGGGAAGATAAGACCCAGAGCTATGGCGATGCACCCGGAACCAGTTCCCAGATCCAGCAGAGTCTGCTCTTCAGAATATTCGCTGGCTACCCAGTCGACCAGATATTCGGTTTCCGGACGGGGAATCAGAACGTCAGGTGTCACCAGGATCCGTGCACCATAAAATTCCGTCTCTCCCAGTATGTACTGCAGCGGTTCATGTTCAGCTCTTCTCTCTGCTTTTTGTTTTATCTCACTTAATTGTTCAGAGGTTAATACCAGATTCCGGTTCAGATGAAGTTCCAGTCTGGGTATCCCGGTGACTGCTGCTATTATGTGTTCTGCCTGCAATGATGGTTTGCTTAATGCTGCTGCCTGGAACAGGCTGGTTAGAGAAGTTAAGGCTTGAGAAATTGTAATAAAGGACACTTTTACTCCCGGATTAACCGAGAAGATTGTGGGTAAAAATACCCAAACTGATCAATAACCCCGGACTTTTTTCAGGATCTTTTCCTGAATGGAGGTTGAAACTTTCTCATGACGCAGGTATTCGATAGTATGAACAGCCCTGCCCTGTGATATGGAACGCAGCTGGGTAGCATATCCGATCAGTTCACTCATGGGAATATCAGCTACAACTTCCTGCTTGTTCTGGTTTTTCCTGATGGTATCGATCTTACCACGCCGGGAATTGATATCACCAATAATATCTCCTACAAATTCATCGGGGGTGACCACATTAACCAGCATCAGGGGTTCCATGATAACTGCTTCTGCTTTCCTGAGAGCCTGGCTGACGGCCAGAGAAGCAGCAATACTGAAGGCTGTGTCGCTGGAATCGACTTCATTATACTTGCCACCCACCAGCTCTATCTTTACCCGTTCCACCGGACTGCTCATCAAAGGGCCGTCCAGGCAAGAATTCAGGGCTCCTGTTTCAATAGCTGGCCAGAATTCTCGCGGGATTATATCCTCATTTATTCGGTTCACAAAGATGTTTTTCTTACCGGCTGGCAGGTCCTGCAATTTTAAGGGAGAAAGGGTCATTTCCACCACGGCATACTGGCCTTTACCTGCCATCTCACGAATAAATTCACCGGTGGAACTTACTTTGTTATTGATGGATTCCTTGTAGGAAACCTGCGGGTTGCCCACGTTAACCTGCACACCGAATTCCCGGCGCAGGCGGTCCACAATTATCTCTAAATGTAGTTCTCCCATCCCGGATATCAGTGTCTGACCGGTATCCTTATTCTGAGCTACCTTGAAAGTAGGATCCTCTTCCTCCATTTTACTCAGCGCATCTTTCAGTATATCCTGATCAGCCTTGGTTCTGGGTTCGATTGCCTCGGAAATGACAGCATCGGGAAATGATATGGTATCAAGCAGCAGATTGAACCCTTCACTGGTAAGAGTATCGCCCGTATAGATGTCCTTAGGTCCAACCAGCACTCCAATATCACCCGCTCTCAGCTCCTGAACATCCTTCTTTTTATTGGAATGTACCTGAAGCAGCCGGGAGATCCTTTCCCTTTTCCCGGTTCTCTGATTAATGATGGCAGAACTGCGTTTAATGATACCGGAATAAACCCGGATATAAATGTTTTTTCCAACGAATTTATCGATTTGTACTTTGAAAGCCAGAGCAGCGAATTCTCGATTGAATTCCGGAAAAATATCTACTTTTTCCCCTGTGTTGCTAATGATACCTCTGGTGGGGGGCACTTCCCGCGGAGAAGGAAGATAACCGGTAATAGCATCAAGTAGTAATTGTACACCAATATTTCGTAGAGACGAGCCGCAGAGAATAGGAACGAACTGGTGATCTATTGTGGCTTTCCTCAAGACGGCATTTATCTCTTCTTCACTTACAGGCTGTTCATCCAGAAGCTTGGCCAGCAGGTTATCATCATAATCGGCGAGCTTTTCCAGAAGTTTATTCCGGAAGGTCTCAACCTGATCCCGGTAAATCTCCGGTAGCTTTTCCTGATGGTAGTTCACACCCAGAGTTGTTTGATCGAATCGGTACACTTTCCGGGATATCAGGTCGATTATACCGGAAAAATCATCCTCCTGCCCTAATGGTAATTGAACAGGCAGGGCATTAACAGTAAGTCTTTCCTGGATCATGTCAACCACGTTCAAGAAATCAGCTCCGATGCGATCCATCTTGTTCACATAGGCTATCCGGGGGACATGGTAACGATCGGCTTGGTGCCAGACCGTCTCAGATTGCGGTTCAACGCCTCCCACAGCGCAGAATATGCCCACGGCTCCATCCAGAACACGAAGGGAGCGCTCCACTTCAGCCGTAAAATCTACATGGCCGGGAGTATCAATAATATTTATCTGGTGGTTCTTCCAGAAAATTGTGGTACAGGCGGAAGTAATGGTGATGCCTCGTTCCCTTTCTTGCTCCATCCAGTCCATAACGGTGTTGCCATCATGAACTTCACCCATTCTATGGATGATGCCGGTATAGAACAACATCCTTTCGGTTGTAGTTGTCTTACCGGCATCAATATGGGCTGTTATACCGATGTTACGTATGTCAGAAAGGTCCGTTGGCATAAGGCAGAAATTAATTACATTCTGAAATGAGCGAAAGCCTTGTTGGCCTCGGCCATTTTATGAGTATCTTCCCTCTTCTTGACACTGGCTCCCTCTTTTTTATAGGCAGCCAGCAGTTCGGCAGCCAGGCGTTCGGTCATGGTCTTTTCCGTCCGTTTCCGGGCATAACCGATAATCCAGCGAAAGGCCAGGGTCTGAGCATTGGCGGAAGTCACTTCGGTGGGAACCTGGTAATTGGCTCCGCCCACTCGGCGGGAAACCACCTTGATCAGGGGCTTGACATTGTCTAATGCCTGATTGAACACCGCTAAAGCATCTTCCTTGGTTTTGGCATGCAGGATGTCCAGTGCGCCATAAACAATGTTTTCCGCCAGGCTTTTCTTGCCTTTAAGCATGAGGGTGTTGATGAATTTGCTGAGGATCAGGCTGTTGAATTTGGGATCTGGAAAGATCTCTCTGTCGAAAACTCTTCTGCGTCGTGACATCTACATCCTCCTACTTCGGTCTCTTAGTACCGTACTTGGAACGGCCATGAACCCTTTTATCAACACCAGCCGTATCAAGGGCACCTCTCACAATATGATATCTTACACCGGGCAGGTCTTTCACCCTGCCGCCTCTGACCAGAACCAGCGAGTGTTCCTGCAGATTATGACCCTCACCGGGAATATATACCGTTACCTCAAAGCCGTTGGTCAATCTGACCCTGGCTACCTTGCGCAGCGCTGAATTTGGTTTCTTGGGTGTGGTCGTATAAACCCTGGTGCAAACTCCCCGCCTTTGGGGACAGGAAGAAAGGGCACGGTTCTTTTTCTTCTTGATTATCTTGCTTCTGCCCTTTCTGACCAATTGATTGATTGTTGGCACTTCTTTTCCTCCGTGTTTATTATTTAGAAATCAAGTATATCCTCTAAGGATTCTTCTGCTTCCGAATGGGCGAATTCATTGATGATTTCGTCCACGGTTTTACCCTGCTCGATCGCTTTTTTCACCTGGTTGTTATAGAATTTTGTACCGGTTCCGATCGGAATTCTGTGTCCGATGATGATACTTTCCTTCAAACCTTCAAGTTCATCAACCCGGCCTTCAATAGCAGACTGGGTAAGAACCTTGGTGGTTTCCTGGAAAGAAGCGGCTGAGAGCCAGCTGTCCGTCAACAGGGCAGCTTTGGTAATTCCCAGAAGCAACTGCTCAAAGGTGGCTCCTTCGCCACCCTCTTCTTCAATGCGTTTATTCTCACGCATCACTTGATTTCTATCTACTATCTCTCCTTCCAGGAACATGGTAAGTCCTGGATTGATGATTTTCAGTTTCTTGAACATCTGACGGATAATCACTCCGATGTGCTTATCATCGATTTTCACACCTTGTTTGCGGTAGACTTCCTGGATCTCATTCAGGATAAGCTGCTGAGCAGCTTTAATGCCTTTGGCCTTCAGTATGTCATGAGGATCAAGTGGACCTCCGGAAAGAGCATCTCCACTCTCCACAAAGTCGCCCTGATGAACGATGATCCGCTTACCGGGGGGTATAATGTATTTTCTTTCCGTACCGTCTTCCGCTTTCACAAAGATCACCCGTCCCGATTTGGTAAGGTCACCGATGGTTACTATACCGTCAATCTCAGAAAGAATGGCTTTCTCCCTGGGTACCCTGGCTTCGAACAGGTCCTGCACACGAGGTAACCCACCGGTAATATCGCTTTGTTTCACGGTTATCCGGGAAGTCTTCCCCAGTATATCACCAGGATAAACATAGACATCGTTTTGAATTTCCACATTCAAACCCGTCGGGATTGGAACCATTTCCTCCTGACCGTTCTCCTGGATGATCTTGAACTGAGCCTGCAGTTTCCTGTCTTTAGACTCGATGATGGTGATCTCCCGGGATCCAGTGAGTTCATTGAATTCTTCCTTGTAAGTAACATCCTTGATAAAATGCTCAAATTTCAATTTTCCTTTAGCCGTAGCTATCAGAGGGTTATTATAGTGGTCCCAGCTGAAGAGTTTGGTATTCTTTACCACCTTCTGTCCGTCTCTGACGAAAATAGTGGCTGCGTACTCTACCTTGTACTCTTCCATAACTTGGTCAGGATCATTTTCATCCACGATTTGAATGCTGCCCATATGGCTTATGGAAACCAACTCATTGTATCGGTTGATAACTGTATTCATCCTCTGGAAACGGATTTTTCCATCGATATTGGCCACAACTTCAGCCAGATCAACATCTGTACTGGTGGTTCCTCCGATATGGAAGGTTCGCAGTGTTAGCTGAGTGCCTGGTTCACCTATACTCTGTGCGGCTATAATACCAACCGGTTCTCCGATTGTTACTGTTTTCTGGGTAGCCAGATTCCTTCCATAGCATTTGCTGCAGATTCCCTTCTCCGATTCACAGGTCAGCGCCGACCGGATTTTTACAGAGGTAATACCATGATTCTGGATTTTAACAGCGATATCGTTACTTATCTGCTGATTGGCTTCTACCAGAGTCTTGCCGGTAACAGGATCAACCACGTCTTCTGCCACTGTTCTTCCCTTGATTCTTTCAGACAGCGGTTCAACTATTTCCAGGCCTTCCTTCAGGGCTGTAACCTCGATTCCTTCGATCGTACCGCAATCGTGTTCGGTAATCACTGCATTCTGAGCCACATCCACTAGGCGGCGGGTCAGATAGCCGGCATCAGCTGTTTTCAGCGCGGTATCGGCCAGGCCTTTCCGGGCTCCGTGGGTAGAAATGAAATATTCCAGAACGGTCAATCCTTCTTTGAAGTTTGATTTGATGGGAGTTTCAATTACTTCGGCCACACTGTCGGAAGTACCTCTGGACGGTTTGTCCATCAAACCGCGCATGGCCCCCAGCTGCTTGATCTGATCCTTGCCTCCACGAGCTCCCGATATATACATCATGTTAATGGAATTAAAACCCTCCTGATCTTTGCTGAGTTTTTCCATGAGGGCATCTGTCACCTGTTCGGTGGTTAATTTCCACTTATCTATGATACGATTAAATCTTTCACTTTCCGTGATCTCACCATTCCAATAGCTGTCCCAGATTTCATCAATTTCTTTCTGAGTGGCTTCCAGGATCGAATTCTTCTGATCCGGTGTTATCACGTCGCTGATGCTGAAAGTTATGCCTGCCTTGGTGGCATATTTGAAGCCAAGGTCTTTCATATCATCAAGGAAAATCGCAGTACGATGCTGGCCGACAACGTCGAAACACTCCATGGCCAGATCGTTGAGTTTACCTTTTGTGAAAGTGAAATTCTTGAAGAGAATGCCTTTCGGCATTATCTGATTGAATATTACCCGGCCTACGGTAGTGGAGATAATTTCATTATCGATCAATATCCTGATCCAGGTATGTAGGTATAACCGCCGGCCTTCTATCTGATTGCCTTTACGATTATAAATCAGCTCGTCATGCTGATAAGCCAGGATCAGTTCATCGGTGGAACTGAAATAGTATTTCTTCCAGTAAGGGGAGTCTGCCTCAGGCTCTGGATAACGACGCGCTGTCAGATAATAAATTCCCAGTACGATATCCTGATTGGCAGCCATTGCCAGTTTACCATTAGCCGGCAGCAGCAGATTACGGGAAGAAAGCATTAATACTCTGGCTTCCATCTGGGCTTCATAGGATAACGGTACATGCACCGCCATCTGATCGCCATCAAAATCTGCGTTGTAAGGAATACAGACCAGTGGATGCAGTTCGATCGCCTTACCTTCGGTGAGTACCGGCATGAAGGCCTGAATACCATGTTTATGCAGGGTGGGGGCACGATTGAGCAGGATGGGGTATTGCTGAATAACTTCTTCCAAAATCTTCCAGATCTGAGGCTTCTGCTTCTCTATGAGTTTTTTGGCGGTTTTGGCTTTCTCCGCTTCACCCATTTTCTCCAGACGTTCAATAATGAATGGCTTGAACAATTCGATCGCCATCTCTTTAGGTAACCCGCATTCATGCAGTTTAAGGTTCGGACCCACTGTGATCACCGAGCGGCCGGAATAATCCACCCGCTTCCCCAACAGGTTCTGGCGGAAGCGGCCGGTTTTACCTTTCAACTGGTCTGCCAGAGCTTTTAAGGGTCGATTGCCACGTCCTTTCACCGGCCTCGTTTTGCGGGAGTTGTCAATCAGGGCATCTACTGCTTCCTGCAGCATCCGCTTTTCATTCCTCAGAATCACTTCCGGAGCATTGATCTCCAGAAGACCCCGCAGGCGGTTATTACGGGTGATGACCCGGCGGTAGAGTTCATTAAAATCTGCTGTGGCAAACCTGCCTCCATCCAACTGAACCAGGGGACGCAGTGTGGGAGGAAGAACAGGCAGCACTTCCAGGATCATCCATTCCGGTTTGTTGCCAGATTTACGGAAGGCATCAACTATCTTCAGGCGTTTGATCGCTTTCTGTTTTTTCTGAGCCGAAGTTTCCATCTTGATGATAGTCCGCAGGTCCATGGCTTCGTTTTCCAGATTGATCTCTTCCAGCAGCAGTTTGACGGCTTCTGAACCCATCCTGGCATTAAAACTCTCACCAACCCTGTCCCTGATCTCATAATATTCGTCCACATCCAGCAGATCATATTTTTCATAATCACTGTCACCGGGATCAAGGATGATGTAGGATTCGTAATATAAAACCCTCTCCAGCTTATTGATGGGCATATCCAGCAGTGTTCCGATCACACTGGGCAGACTTTTCACAAACCAGATGTGAGCTATCGGTACAGCCAGTTCGATATGTCCCATGCGGGAACGGCGCACCCGGGAAGTGGTTATTTCCACTCCGCAGCGGTCACAGACCGTGTTCTGAAATCTTTTCTTCTTGTATTTTCCGCAACTGCATTCATAATCCTTTTCAGGTCCGAATATCCTCTCACAGAATAAACCGCCTTTCTCAGGTTTCAGTGTGCGGTAATTTAAAGTATCCGGTTTGATCACCTCGCCATAGGACCATTCCCTGATGATATCAGGTGAGGCGATCTTGATCTTAACTTTATCGTAATTGTCTATTCTCTTGTCTCTTTTAATTTCTCTGATCACATCCGCCTCCCTTCCTATTCCTTCTCTACCAGGAATTCAATGTCAAAGCAGAGAGATTTCAGTTCACTCACCAGAACATTGAAGGATTCGGGAATACCGGGTTTGGGTGGGTTCATCCCGCTGGTTATGGCTTTAAAGGCATTAGTGCGCCCGTCTACATCATCCGATTTAATGGTTAACATCTCTTCCAGTAAACGGGAAGCCCCGTAAGCCTCCAACGCCCAGACTTCCATTTCACCCAATCTTTGACCGCCATGCTGGGCTTTTCCGCCCAGAGGCTGCTGGGTAATCAGTGAATAAGGACCTGTGGAACGGGAATGCATCTTGTCCGCAACCAGATGATTCAACTTGAGCATGTACATAATGCCCACGGTAACTCTTTCCTGGAAAGGATGACCCGTCTTGCCGTCATACAACACCTGCTTTCCATCCAGGGGCAGATCGGCTTTCTCCATCTCCTGCATGATGTCGTCCAGCCTGGCTCCGTCGAACACGGGAGTCTCAGCGCGAAATCCCAACAGCTGAGCTGCCATGCCCAGATGGGTTTCCATTATCTGGCCGATGTTCATACGGGAAGGTACCCCCAGCGGATTAAGAATGATGTCGACCGGCTGGCCGTTCTCGGTGAAAGGCATATCTTCGATAGGACTGATGCGGGAAATAACACCCTTGTTACCATGGCGTCCTGCCATTTTATCGCCAACCTGGATCTTGCGTTTCTTGGCAATGTATACTTTAACCATCTTGCGCACGCCATAAGGCAGCTCATCGCCATGCTTCAATCTTTCCTGCAGCTTCTTGTAGATGTTATTGCTTTCTTCTTCAGCCAACTTGATTCTCTGAATTACATCGTAATATATTGTTTGATTCTTATCCGAATTTTCCACCAGATCATAATCCAGATTTAACCGTTTGAAATTTATCTTCTTCAGGTCCGTGACAGAAATCTTCTTACCGGAAGGTATGAAAAACATATTTGTTTTGCTGTCTACAATGTTTCTGGCAACTTCACCCAGCAACAGCTTGCTCAGTTGATTCTTTTTATATTCTTCAATTTTATCCGATCTGGCCTGATATTCCTTCTTGATCTTCTTTAAGTCATCCTGGCGGCGATCCTGTTCCTCGAATTCATTAGTGTCTTCCAGACGGGAAAAGACTTTCACATCTATTACCACACCTTCCATTCCGGGTTTGGCCTTCAGTGAACTGTTGGTGAAATCCCCAGCTCTGTCTCCGAAAAGTGCCCGCATCAGATTCTCTTCCGGAGAAGGATCGATATCCACATTCTTGGGAGTGATCTTGCCGACAATAATATCTCCGGCCTTAACTACCGAACCAACACGGATAATTCCGGTCTTGTCCAGATTACGTAATGATTTGATGGGAACATTAGGAATGTCATAAGCCAGTTCTTCTTTGCCGTTTTTCATGTTGCGGACTAAAACTTCGTGTTCCTCGATATAAATTGAAGTTAGCATATCCTCACGGGCAACTCTTTCGCTCAGGATGATAGCATCCTCAAAATTGTAACCGTACCAGGGCATGAAGGCAACCAGCATATTCCTGCCAAGAGCCAGGCGGCCTTCAGCAATAGCCGGCCCGTCGCTGATAATATCGCCCTGCTTAACCTTATCACCCAGTTTCACCATGGGTCGTTGATTGATTGATGTATCTTGATTAGACCGACGGAATTTCTTTAGATAGATCCGGTTCTGGATGCCAAGATCCAGAATGTCTTCATCAGGATTATCCCGCTCAATATCAATGAAGGAACTGGTGACTTTTACTACTGTACCGTCGTAGGGAGCTACTGCTACAGCCCCACTGTCTACGGCCACCACCTTCTCCAGTCCGGTACCGACAATGGGTACTTCCGGCTGGATCAGCGGAACTGCCTGGCGCTGCATGTTCGAACCCATTAAAGCTCGGTTAGCGTCGTCGTGCTCGAGGAATGGTATCAGGGAAGCCGAAACCGATACTATCTGCTGCGGAGAAACATCCATGTAGTGTACTTCTTCAGGTTTAACCTGCTTGAATTCGCCTTGTTGTATAGCAAGAACTGTCTTGTCAGTAATTTTCAGATTCTTGTTATAATTGATATTAGTCTGGGCAATTAAATATTTCTCTTCATCATAAGAATCAAGATAAACTATGTCCTGGGTAATCTGTCCATTTTCGACCCTGATGTAGGGTGTTTCCATGAAACCTAGTTTGTTGATTCTGGCATACATGGCCGGTGATGAAATCAAACCGATATTCGGTCCTTCCGGTGTCTCAATCGGGCAGATCCTGCCATAGTGTGAATAATGTACATCCCTCACTTCAAATCCTGCCCGGTCCCTGGTCAAACCACCGGGTCCCAGTGCAGACAATCTGCGCTTGTGAGTGATGGCACTGAGCGGATTGACCTGCTCCATGAATTGGGAAAGCTGTCCGGTAAGAAAGAAAGACTGAACCACGGCGATCAGGGCATTGCTGTTGATCAGATCATGAATGGTTACCTCATCAGCGTTGGCTATAGACATTCTTTCGACGGCGGTTCTTGCCACCCGAGCCAGGCCAATGTTGTATTGCTCTCCCAGAAGCTCGCCAACAGTACGTATCCGACGATTGGCCAGGTGATCGATATCATCTATCCGGTCTACGTCCTTATAAACATCGATCAAGCGTTCAATAATAGCAACCAGATCTTCTCTGGTGAGAATCTGAATTGATTCATCCACCTTCAAGCTCAGTCTGCTGTTTAATTTGTACCGCCCCACTTCGCCCAGATTATATCTTCTTTCATTAAAGAACATACGGTTGAACAGATCAAGGGCGATCTCGGGCGAAGGTTCTTCACCCGGGCGGATCAGTGTGTAAATCTTTTTCAGGGCATCATCCTGATTAGTAGTCTGATCTTTGGCAATGGTATGTTCCAGGATCTTTAAGGTTATCTCGGAATCAGCGGATACAACTTCACATTGGTTGATGCCAGCCTGTTGCAGTTTATCAATTTCATCATCTTCGATTTCCTGTCCGCCTTCCAGGATTATTTCTCCTGTCTCAGAATCGATAATATCCACAAAATTGAACCTGCCCTTAGCTTCGTTAGCCACAACAGCTTCGTGTTTATAAAAATGCCTGCGCAGGTCATCATTGGTGGAAAGGCCAACAGCCCTTAGTAGAACTGTGGCAGGTAATTTCCGCCTTTTATCGATCAAAACAAACATAGCATCATAACTGTCCATGTTGAATTCCAGCCAGGACCCTGTCTCCGGAATCAATTTAGCGGAATAAAGAATTTTGCCATTGGGGTGTTTGGTCTCTGAAAAGAAAATACCTGGAGAACGGTGCAACTGACTTATAATAACCCTTTCTGCGCCGTTGATGATAAAAGTTCCACGGGGGGTAATCAAAGGTATTTCGCCCAGGAAAACATCCTGCTCGATCGTACTTTTGACCAGTTTTTCACCAGATTCCTTGTACATTTCCTCATCATAGATCGTTAATCGCATCCTGGCTTTAATGGGAGCCTGATAGGAAAGATTCCTTTCAATGCATTCATCAATGATATATTTTTCCTTGAGAACCAGGTAATCGATGAATTCCAGTTTGAAGATGCCTTTTTGATCCTCCAGCGGGAAAGTGGAAACCATCACTTCCTGCAATCCTTTGTTCTTGCGAAGCTGGGGGTGAACATCCTTCTGAAGAAAAGCTTCAAACGAATCAATCTGCATGGCCAGAAGATTGGGTATCTCCACAGCAGGCAGCTTAGATTCCAGAGCTTTCTTGGTTATACGGGAATAGCTTTTAAATTTCAAAGGCTTCCTCTCCTTTTTAACATAAAGAAAGTAAAATTATACTTCTCGAGGCTCTTTATATACAGCGGAACGGAAGTGAACTGTTTAAAGTTCACTTCCGTTTGCCTGCTGTAAATTATTTGATCTCTGCTGTAGCACCGGATTCTTCAAGCTGAGCTTTGACAGATTCGGCCTCTTCTTTACTGACACCTTCCACCACCGGTTTGGGGGCATTGTCAACCAGATCCTTTGCTTCTTTCAGACCCAATTTGGTGATGGCTCTAACCACTTTGATCGCCTGGATCTTCTTGTCTCCGGCATTGGTAAGAATTACATCGAATTCCGTCTTCTCTTCAACATCTTCAGCAACAGCAGCTGCCGGAGCGGCAGCCATAGCAGCCATCGGGGCAGCAGCGGTAACACCGAATAATTCTTCCAGCTCTTTAACCAGCTCGGAAAGTTCAATCACACTCATCTCTTTAATAATATCAATAACCTGCTGTTTCTTATCAGCCATTTTATCCTCCATTATCTATATTTTCAATTTGTTTCTTTTTTTGCTATGGAATCCACAACATAAACGAACTTACGGATGATACCCTGTAAAACACCTACCAGTCCTGTTAACGGGGCATTCATACCCTGAAGAACCATGGCTATCAATACCTGCTTGCCGGGTAGATCGGAAATCTTCAACAATTGTTCGGGTGTCATCAGATTTCCGCCTATCAGACCAACTTTCAAACTGGGGAAAGATTTGTCTTTCAATAGTTCTTTCTTAAAATTTACCAGTTCTCTGGCCGGTGCAATTTCATCCTGTTTGGAAATAGCGACTGCCGTAGGACCCAACAAATTATCATCCAGTTCAGTAATTCCCAGATCATGCAGGGCGATCTTGATGAAAGTATTCTTGGAGACGAAATAATCGACCCTGGAATTTCGCAACCTGTTCCTGAGCTCATTTACTTCTTCAATATTAACACCCTTGTAATCAACCAGCACTATGGCTTTGGCATTCTCCAGCCTGCTCTTTATCTGCTGCACTTCTTCGATTTTATAAGCTTGTACCATATTACTCTCCTATCTCTTTGACTCGAGAGTTGCTGATGCGATATCCAGTTTGATCCCGGGTCCCATGGTAGAAGTAAGTGTGATACTCTTTATAAATACGCCTTTCATGGTGGCGGGTCGATCCTTCAGAACTGCACTGATTATCGTCAGAATGTTCTCTTTCAACTGGAGAGCATCAAAGCTCAATTTCCCTGCGATAATATGGAGATTGGAGAACTTATCAACCCGATAGGTTATCTTACCTCCTTTCGAATCACTGACTGCCTGTTCGACATCCATGGTTACCGTTCCTACTTTCGGATTGGGCATTAAACCCCGTGGACCCAGGATCTTACCCAGCCGGCCGATTTTGCCCATCAAATTGGGAGTAGCAATAACCACATCGAAATCCAGCCAGCCCTCTGTGATTTTTTTAATCAGATCGTCAACTCCCACATAATCAGCTCCGGCTTTCAGGGCAGAATCTGCTTTTTCGCCTTCGGCAAAAACCAGTACTTTGGCTGTTTTTCCGGTGCCATGTGGTAAAACCAGCGAATTCCTGATCTGCTGGTCGGCTTTGCGAGGATCAACACCGAGATTCATATGAACTTCGACTGTCTCATTGAATTTAGCTTTAGGAAAGTTCTTTAAAATTCTCAGAGCTTCGTCGAGTTCAAATCTGGCACTCTTATCAAATGATCCATACGCTTGCTGGTAACGTTTACTTGCCATTCGAACTCCTTTTTCGTTAATCTCCTGCTGGTCAATATAAGTCTTGGAATAAGCTTAATCCACTATTTCCACACCCATATTGCGAGCAGTACCTTCGATCATACGCATAGCAGCCTCAAGATTATAGGCATTCAGGTCTGTCATTTTGGTTTCAGCAATCCTGCGAAGGGCCTCTCTGGTAATCTTACCAACCTTTTCGCGATTGGGGATACCGGAACCCTTGGCCAGTCCTGCCTCCTTCTTGATCAGCACAGCTGCTGGCGGAGTCTTGATTTCAAAGGTAAAAGACTTATTTTTATACACAAATATAACAACCGGATAGATCATTCCCGGCGTGTCCTTCGTTCTATCATTGAAGGCTTTACAGAATTCGCCGATATTAACTCCAGCCTGTCCCAGCGCGGGACCCACGGGCGGAGCCGGAGTAGCCTGTCCGGCGGGTAACTGCAATTTAATCATATGTTCAACATCTTTGGGTTTTGCCATCTTTCTTTCCTCAATTATAAAATTTCAACCTGGTCAGACCTAACTTCAACCGGAGTTACCCGGCCAAATACTGTCACCTTTATGGTTAATTTGAGATTATCATCACTGATTTTATCAATGATACCTTCAAAGTCGCTGAAAGGTCCAGCTGTAATCTTTATCATGTCTCCGGGCAGGAAATTGAACTGCTTACCATCTTCTTTCTCCCGGTCAGAGATGCCCAGAAGTTTATTAACCTCATGCTCAGATAAGGGCTGGGGTTTTTTCCCAGTACCAAGAAAGTTGGTTACTCCCGGGATACCCACAATGAAATTATATACTTCAGGGGTTAATTCAGCTTCGATGATAATATAGCTGTTAAAGAGTTTCTTCTCTCTTTCAATTTTCTTACCTTCCCGAATATGAAAGGTTTTCTGAGTTGGTATCAGAATCTGTCCAACCTTGTCTTCCAGAGTTGTCCCTCTTATACCTTTCTCAATAGCTTCCTTTATTTTGAACTCATGGGAAGCATAAGTGTGAGCCACATACCATTTCATGTAATACGGATCCTTTCTTAAATGCCCTTGAGAAAAATATTTCTGATCAGAAAGGAAAAGACTCCATCCACCAATGAAAGGAATACACTTACGATTATGGACATAACGATAACCACAGTTGTACCTTCTTTCAAGTCATTCTTGGAAGGCCAGGAAACATAAGACATCTCCTGAGTCACACTCTTAAAGAAACTGATAACTTTTTTAAACATAATTCTTCTCTTTTCCTTTAAATTAAAAAAAAGAATGGCAGGTCAGGCAGGACTTGAACCCGCAACCCCCGGTTTTGGAGACCGGTGCTCTACCAGTTGAGCTACTAACCTACGCAAAATCTATCGGGTCTGCTTGTGTTCTGTGTGTTTGCGACAATTAGGGCAGAACTTCTTGAAAACAACTCTTTCCGGATGTGTACGCCGGTTCTTAGTAGTTGTATAATTACGGTTCTTACACACTTCACAAGCCAGAATGATTATATCTCTCATTAGTAATCCTATTC
>JAFGEH010000053.1 GCA_016931665.1 Candidatus Cloacimonadota bacterium
GCCTATAGTACTGCCGGTGGAGATTGTATCCAGGCCCAGTTCATTGCAGGCATAATTCGCTTCGGTGATGGCGGTTAGATCATTGATGCCCAGCTGCGCTCCGAATGCCCAGAGGGTTTCATATTCCGGACCTTCTCCACTATGATCGGGAGTTTCCGTTTTTCTCCCGCAGGCGATGGGGCAACGATAGCAGGAACTTTTACCCTGCAGCAGCAGTTCAGCTATCTTCTCTCCGCTGATACCTTCGGCATCATTGAACACTCCCTGGCGGAAATTCTGGGTGGGGAACATACCGTGGGCATTGATGATATTCACCAGAACGGAGGTCCCCAGCAGAGGCAGGGATTTACCGGTAACGGGATCTTTGTCGATCAGGCGGTCGATCCGCTGCTGCAGTTTTTTCAAACCCTCGCTGTCTTTAATCCTGGTGGGCAGGGAACCTTTCACGGCAATTGCCTTCAGGTTTTTGGAGCCCATCACAGCACCCAGCCCTCCGCGGCCGGCAGCCCGGTCCTGATCGTTCATGATTGCCGCAAAGGGAACCAGATTC
The DNA here is from genome assembly GCA_016931665.1 of Candidatus Cloacimonadota bacterium. Taxonomy (GTDB): domain Bacteria; phylum Cloacimonadota; class Cloacimonadia; order Cloacimonadales; family TCS61; genus JAFGEH01. The sequence goes on from JAFGEH010000053.1 coordinate 551, forward strand.
TCACCGGCAGGCCCGATGCTGGCGATCATTGCTTTGGCATCTGTTTCCCGGAGCACGGCTTCCCTGGTCTGATGAGTATTCAAGCCCCATAGATGTCCTGCCGGGCGGATCTCGATATGATTTTCTGTAAGGTAAAGATAAACTGGTTTTTCTGCTTTCCCGGTGATGATCAGGCCATCCAGGCCGGTCTGCTTGAATCCTGCTCCGAAGCTTCCTCCGGAACTGGAATCGCAGATAGTGCCGGTGAGAGGCGATCGGGTAATTACTTCGTAGCGGCCGGAAGTAAGCACTGTTCCCGTGAGGGGTCCTGTCATGAAGATCAGGGCATTTTCAGGAGAGAGAGGCTCGGTGGCTGCGGAACAGAGGTTAGTATATAGTTTCACTCCCAGCCCACGTCCACCCAGATATTTGCTGGCCAGGTTTTCATCCAGATCCCTTCGATCACATTCACCCGTACTCAGGTCTATGCTGGCTATTTTCCCCATCCATCCGAACATGATCCGCTCCTTTTTAATCATTGAATCTGTTATACTTATCCCGATGAGGGCAGCCGAGACACTTCTTCTTGTAATAGGCAAATACTGCTTTGGGCAGCTTAGCCAGAGTGGCATGACGTACCGGGCAGATATGGCAGGGAATCTCCGGTTCCAGCCAGGCATCCGGGGCGAAACGGAAGAGGGATGCCCCTTCGATGATCGTAACTCCGGCACTGGTACCAAAGCGGTTAGCCCCAGCTTCCAGCAAGCGCCAGACATCCTTGAAATTTTTGATGCCCCCGGAAGCTTTCACACCGATATCCGGGCCGACCGTAGCACGCATCAGGCGGACATGATCCGGAAAGGCACCGAAGGCACCGAACCCGGTGGAAGTTTTAACAAATCTGGCTCCTGCTTCCACAGCAAGTTGACAGGCTTTCACGATCTCTTCGTCGGTGAGATAGCAGGTTTCCAGAATTACTTTAACCAGAGCCGGCTGACTGGCAGCTACAACAGCTGCGATATCATCAGCAACCAGATTGAACTGCTTCTCCCGGAGAGCACCGATATTCATGACCATATCTATCTCGGCAGCGCCTTCCCCCACTGCGATCCTGGCTTCTTCCGCCTTGATCCTGCTCAGGTTGGCACCCAGCGGGAAACCTACAACCGAGCAGACAGCAACTGCGGATCCATCCAGCAATCGCCGGGCTAATTTCACGAAGCAGGGGTTAAGGCAGACGGAAAAGAAATTGAAGGTCAATGCTTCCTCGCAGAGATCCTTGATCTTCTTCTCACCCGAACTTGATTTCAGTTCAGTATGATCGATCATCCGGGCTATTTCATCCAGATTGATATTAATTGACATAACTCACCTCTAACTTGCCTTACCGGCCAACTGCCCGCAGGCGGCGGCTATATCGGCTCCCCGGCTGTGGCGCAGAGTGACGGCACAGGGCATGATTCTATTGAGTTCATTCTGAAAGCTTTCAACTTCTTCGGCAGAAGGCTCCTGCCAGACAGAAGATCCGATCTGATTCCAGGGAATAAGATTAAGTTTACAGGAGATATCTCCCAAAAAGCTGCGCAGCGCTTCCGCATCTTCCTTGCCGGTATTGAAATTCCTGATCATGATATATTCGAAGGTTATCCGGTAAGGGTTGTTCCTGCGGAAATCCAGTAAGGCTGGCTTGAGTTCGGAAAGCGGATACATCCCGGCAATGGGCATCAGTTGTTCTCTCTTGGTCTGAATGGCGGAATTGAGGGAGACAGCCAGCTTCAATTTTATACCTGCCGAAGCCAATCTGACTATACCCGGAATTATACCGCAGGTGGACAGCGTTATCCGCCTGGGGCTGAAATTGAATCTTTGAGATGATTGTAAAGCTTTAATGGCGTCCAGCACCTGATCCAGGTTATCCAGAGGCTCGCCCATCCCCATGAATACGATATTAGTAAGGTTAGCCGGGTCAAGTTGCTGCTGAGCCAGCAGGATCTGAGCCAGGATCTCTCTGGCCAGCAGATTACGCTGCAAGCCCATTCCGGCTGTTGCACAAAAGGTACATTGCCTGGCACAACCCACCTGTGAGGATACACACAGGGTGTTTTTACGGGCAGTCGGAATGGTTACCATCTCCACTCGGGCAGAATCGTCCAGGGATAGCAGGTATTTAATGCTGCCGTCACGGGATTGCAGTTTATCCAGAATTGGAGGCAGACTGAGTATGATCAGGGTTTTTAATTTCTCTCTCAGAGCTAATGGTAATGAACTCATCCGGTCCAAGTTGGATTCATGATGGCGGTAATACCAGTCGAGAATCTGTTTTACCCGGTAGCGTGGTTCCTGCCAAAGCATCAGCTGCTCTTCCAGCTGTTCAGGCAGGAGATCAAGCAGGTGGGTTTGCTTGGCCATTTTCTCGGATTTTGAGTTTTTTATAATCTTCCAGGGTGATTATCTCGCTGAGATTATCATCGGTGATCAGGTAGATCTTGTTGTTATAATAATCGTTCTTCATTACATACATCCGGGTGCCTTTCAGATTGACCTCTTCATCCAGTTCCGGGAAATCCTCGGCTTTTTCCAGATAGAAATCTTCCTCGAAATGCAGGCAGCAGAGCAGGCGCCCGCAGGGTCCGGATATCTTGGAGAGATTACTGATGAGATTCTGATCTTTGGCCATCTGAATAGAGACCTGATTGAATTTCCGCAGGAAGGAAACGCAGCAGTAGGGTTTGCCGCACATACCGAAGCCGCCCAGACGTTTAGCATCTTCGCGGCCAGATGACTGGTGCAGTTCGATCCTGGTCTTGAATTCGGTAGCCAGTTCCCGTACAAATTCCCGGAAATCAACCCGGCCGTCAGCTGAGAAAAAGAAGGTGAGTTTATTGCCATCCAGCTGATAGATCGCTTCCAGCAACTTCATTTCAAAAGGGTGCTTCGTTACCAGTTCCTGGAATTTGCGCTTGGCATCTTCCTCTTTTTTCTGTACTGCTTCCAGCTGTTTGAAGTCCTCAGGAGTAGCCAGCCTCAGTATTTTCTCGATTTCGCCCTGTTCGTACTTTATATCCAGTTCAGGATCTTCTACAGCACAATTTACAATACGGCCTATATCTTCTCCCCGTTCCACTTTGACCACAACTTCGTCATCCGGGGAGATTTCCAGATTCTTATTATTCACAAAATATCCCAGCCGGTCCGACCGAAAGACAATTTCCACGAATTCCTGCATTAAATCTCCCATAATTGATCTGAAGCTAAGAACCTGTTAGGGACCTGCAGCGTCAAACAATTTCTGTTCCATTTCCGGCAGCAGCTGGTAGAGAGAGCTTTCCACTACCGAAAGCTCCAATCCCCGCCGGTCTTTCACTATTCTAACAGCAGCAAGGAATCTTTCCACATCATAAGCTTCCAGCTGCTGTCCGCTGCCCCAGTGCAGGGACGGGATAAATCCGCTGATCAGGCTGCCCCCGAACAGATTACATCCTGTGCCGATAACCGAACCTGTATTGATGGCGGTATTGATACCGAGTTTTACATGATCTCCGCAGATGGTTCCCAGAAATTGCTGGCCGGTATCCACAATCTCACCCCGGGGATAATAATATGACCTTACAGATCGATAATTATTTTTTAGATCACTGTTGCTGGTACCGGCTCCTATATTTACCCATTCGCCCAGATAACTGTGACCGAGGTAACCATCGTGTTGTTTATTGGAATAGCCCTGAATGATGCTTGATTCCAGTTCTCCACCGATCTTGCAGACAGGCCCGATACTGGTGCCGGCCAGAATCCGGGCTCCGGCTTTCAGAATAGTATTCTTGCCGATATAAGCCGGTCCTATGATTACCGTATTAGGAAGGATCAGTGTCCCTTCGTCGACCACCACGGGTCCGGCGGAGGCATCAATCACTACTCCGGGTTTGATCTCTACGCCTTCTCCCAGCCAGATGTTATAGGGATTCAGCACCGTGATCCCGATTTCCGTCTCGAAGAAATTATCCTTGTCATAAAAGAAATCCTGGAAATCCTTTTCAATATACTCGGCATTGCGGGATATCATCTCCCAGATATTTTGCCATAACTGTACCTGCTCCGCTTCTTCCCGCTGCAGTAATCCAGCTTTTTCAGATAATTGCCTGTAAGTAAATTCGCCTGCCTGAGGTGTAAAAACTGCTGCCAGCAAGTCTGCTCCCTGCCACAGAGAGTTGCCGGACGGCAGCTGATGGATCCTCTCCACCAGTCCATCGTCAATTATTAATCTGCTGTTAACGAAAAGTGTTTCTGAGTTCGCCGTCTGATTGATCAGCCACTGAGGATGTCTTTCACGGTACAGTGCAGTCAATTCGGGAATCACCAGCACACCGGAAGTCTCGAAATCCAGATAGGCAGACAGACGTTGCCGCAATTTCAGGATTCCCAGCCGCAGGTCCCCTACCGGGCGGGTAAAGGTGAGAGGCAGAAAATTACGCCAGCAATTGTCGTCAAATACAACCAGGTTCATAAGCCGTTTTACCCAATCTTGATGACTTTCGGCTTTACGTCACGCAGAGAAGGCATGACTGTACCGATGTTGGCGTTGATGTAGGTAGGATCACATATCAGGAAGCGGTCCTGGCCGTGGGTAATGGCATCACCCTTGTAATTACGGCTGAATTTGACACCCGTTGCCACATGGCCGGGATAATCCAGTCCGACAACTTCCAATCCCACCAGATTCCGCACCAGGTAGGCAAACAGGATCGAGCGATCTTCGCAATCGGAATAGGGATAATACAGAAATTCATCGGCGAAGAATACCTTTTCAATGCCAAACTGATCCTGATCCGTTTTATAGGGAAAAGCCGTCTGCACGAATCTGAGCAGCATATTCACCGCCACTGTTTCCGACTTCCCGGCGATAACAGGCTTTAATTGTGACAGCAGGTTGAAGCTGGCGGAAGGCGATAGAGGAGCGTTGAAATACACTTCCAGGTTGGTCTGAGGATAATCAGTGAAGAATCTGGCGGTGTTGGTATTCTGCTTGATGGTGATAATATATTCCTGATTGCTGTATGTGAATTTGACGTCCTTCTCTATATATTTTGATTCGACAATCGGCGATTCGGAAAGGCTCAGGGTGATGGAGGAGTTGGCATCCGGATGCTCACCCTTGTATGTGTAGATACCTGACTTCAGTTGCTCTTTAGCTTCGAAATTAATCACATAGTACTTCTTCTCCCCGAATTTAATATAAGAAACCCCGTAAATGGAATCCATAGTAGGCATCAGCAGGAATATCCCTGCATTGTTGTAGCCGATCTTGACTTCAAATCCCGATTTGATGAGTACGAACCAGACGAATAGCTTTGTTCTGTCCATGTCCTGGTTCGTCAGGTTTTTGCCCAGTTCGTGCAGCAGCAGACAGTATCCCCAGTCATTAAGGCTGAGCCTTTTCTTATACTCCTGAAGTTGTTCCAGCAGGGCGGCATGATCGGAATTACTGGTTTTGTACCAGAAATCAGCAACGGATTTTTCCTTGATCGGTTTTTTAATTGAAAGGTCCAGATCACTGGGGATGGTAACTTCCACCGGCACACCCCAGAAATTGATGATGGTATTGGTTCCTTTGGCCGGTTTGAGAAAAGCTATGGAATTCCGTATTTCCACCGGGTCTTCCTGAATTACCGGTTCAGGCAGTGGTGGTGCTTCCAGCTGCACTGAATCGGGAACTGCTGTTTCTGATACAGGTTCTGCCCGGGGTATTTCCACCGGTTTGGGTATCTGATCCCTGGCTTCTCCGGTGAACAGGGCGAAATTTTTCCAGTTATCTTCCAGAAACTGGGCAAAAGCCTTATCATTGGCATTCTTATACTCCCGGTATGCCTCATCCTGCTGCTGCTTCCAGGTTTCAAAATCATCCTGTGAGAAAAGCAGGGTCAATTGAAATGATATAAACAGAATCAGAAAACATTTAAACATTGAAGATCCGAAATTCATGGAACCTCCTTTACCTTATAGATTTTCACTTTTTCCACCGGAAAGCCCCGGCCAGACCCAGCAGGGTGACCAGGAAAATATATCCCGGTTGCAGAAGAAACCAGTAAGGATAAAATTTCAACTTATTTTTTTCAATCAGGAAAATTTCTCTGCCTCGCGCCAGGAATTTCAAGTCTGCCAGCACTCTGATCCCGATCAGCAGCAATCCGAGCCACCAGCAGCAGAAAAGCAGATAGAAAGGCAGCAGGATGAACAGGAAACAGGCGACAAGATACAGGAAGAACTCCGGGTTGAGGTAGATCTGATGCTTGAGGTTGGAAGCCCAGCGGATTCTCTGATTGAGCAGTTGTTGCCAGCTGCCCGTTGGTCTTGTAGTTACGAAACTGTGTCGGGAGAAATTATAGACAATCCGCAATCCAGCCCGGCGAAAAAGCTGCATAAGGTTCACATCGTCACCCGACACCAGATGCCCGATCCTGGAGAAGCCTCCTACCAATTGAAAAGCCTGGCGGGTATAAGCCAGATTCTGCCCCGAACAGGAAAAATATTTACGGCTTGCTACTGCTCCGGCTGCAGCCAGAAAGATGGAAAGGAAGTCAAAATGTTCGAATTTCTGCACCAGCGGAGCCTGCTGCCAGTCCGCCAGCCGGGTACGGGAAAATCCTGCAACCATGGCTGTTTCTTCATAGAAGAGCGCGCTCATGGCTTCCACCCAGTATTGGCTGACCAGGCAATCGGCGTCGGTGGTCAGGATGACATCCCCGGAACTGATGGCTATGGCCTGAGCCAGGGCGTTTTTTTTGGGAGAACGCACCTGATGACGGTTGACCACATCAACCAGGATGATTTGTGGCCATTTCTGCTGAAATTCCCGGATAATATCGGCGCTGGTGTCCTGGGAGGAATCATTGGCGATGATTATTTCATAAAGATCCCGGGGATAAGTCTGATTGACCAGGCTGGTGAGCAGGGAAGGGAGA
>JAFGEH010000054.1 GCA_016931665.1 Candidatus Cloacimonadota bacterium
TATGAAAAAGAACTTAACAATTGATATTGATGGTCGGAATTTCCTCAGGATCCCTGTTAAAACAAGGATTTTAACAGCCAATGACGACATGGTTGATATTGTACGGGATTTCACCAGAGGTCTGATCGAACCGGGAGATATCATCTCCATCAGCGAGAGCCCCCTTGCCATAACTCAGGGTCGGGCTGTACCCGTCAGTGAAATAAAAGTAGGTTTACTGGCCCGGTTCCTCTGGCGCTTTGTCTCTCGTGTGAAATACGGGATCGGTTTAAGATCCCCCAGCAGTATGCAGTGTGCTATTGACGAAACAGGCAGCCTGCGGATCCTGCTGGCAGCAGCTGTGGGAGCTCTGGGTAAGTTGGTGGGGAGAAAGGGCGATTTTTATCGGATCGCTGGTAAGCAGGCTGCGCTGATCGATGCTGCTGCAACTTCTCCCGTTCCGCCTTACGATAAATGTGTTATCAAAGGTCCCCGCCAGCCAGATGAAGTTGCTCAGAAAATCAAGGATACCCTGGGATATGATACCGGTATTATGGATATCAACGATATTGGAGGCTGCTGGTTGATAGGTGCCAGTAAGGGACTCGATAAGAAGTTCATGGAAAGGGTCATGAAGGATAATCCTCAGGGGCAGGGTGCCGAACTCACTCCAATCTGCTTGATCCGGGAAGTAAAATGCGAATCATCAAACTGATTATCTGGTCGATTTTGATCCTTTACTGGCAATATCTGGTCGCTCCTCATCTATCTGTTTCTGGTTTTATCCCCAATTTTGTGCTTCCATTGATAATTTTTCTGAATCTGCTTCTCCAGATAAAAATTGCCCTGCCGCTGACTTTTTTTCTAGGTCTGGCCCTGGACCTGTTTTATCCTTCACTTCTTGGTTTGAACTCGATAGCCCTGATCACCGTTTCTTTCCTGATTCAGGTATTTCACCATTCAATTAACAAAGAAAGATTACTGGTTGTATTCTTCTCAGTCCTGTTCCTGAACCTGGTTTATTATTCTTTCTTTCTCCTGTATTATATTGTTTCCGGCAACAGGGTTGTATTCCAAGACCTTAATTTTCTGTTAGCATTAATCTATAATGGAATTTTATCAACGATCTTTATCTACTTTCTGGTATTCCTGAACCGCCTGGAATTATCATGGCATGACTGATCAATCCTCAAAATCAAATATATTGATTTATACCATAATTTCCTTATTTCTGATACTGGCTGTAAGCCTTTTCAACCTGCAGATAATTCAGGGAGAAAATTATCAACAGATTGCGGAAAAAAACTTTGTGCGCATGAAAAAAATCCCTTCTATCCGGGGAGAGATTTACGACCGGAATTACCGGCCAATCGCTATTAACCGACCTTCATTTAATTTATATCTCAGTCTTAGCAAGGTCAGAGATCGGGATGAGTTATTCAATTTCTTAATGACCCGGTTTGGTTTTTCCCATTTTGCGCTGGAAGATTTATTCTATCAGAACCGGTTCAGGTTATATCAAGAAATCCTGCTGGCCACGGACATCGAATATCAGGATATGATAGGCGTTTCTGAGCTTCTGAGTCATTTCCCATCCTTATCGTTCAAAACAGAATCGATCCGGCAATATCTTTACCCAAATCATTTCACCGGGCATGTTGGATTAATCAATGAAAATGAGTACCAGCAGCTGCAGAATCAGGGCTATAATATAAACAGCTTCCTGGGGAAAACAGGACTGGAAAAATACTATGAAGATAGGTTAAGGGGGAAAAATGGCTATGAAATAATCCAGGTTGATGCTACAGGCAGGAATCTGGATTTCTTCCGGCATAATCTGCACCAGTCTCCCAGGCATGGTTGCGATCTGATACTGAGCATCGACAATGATTTGCAATACCATATTGAAGATATTTTTCCACACCAAACCAATGGTGCTATTGTGGTTATGGAAGTTAAAACAGGGGGGATTCTAGCTTACGTAAGCCGACCTGAATTCGACCAGAATATTTTCGTTAACAAGATCAGCCCCGAAGTCTGGGATGACCTTCTGCAAGATCCCGATAAACCAATGCTGGACAGGATAATACATGGCACTTATCCACCGGGTTCAGTATATAAAACGGTTATTGCTTCTTTAGGGTTGGAAAAAGAGTTAATCGATAAAAATACCAGGCTGGCAGAATGTACAGGGGGGTTACATGTGGGGAACAGATTTTTCAAGTGTTGGTATGACAAAGGCCATGGCCGGTTAAGCTTGCTGGATGCCGTCAAATATTCCTGTGATGTTTATTTCTACGATCTGTCCCTTAAATTGTCGCTGGATGACATGCAAATATACACTGAAAATAATTTCTTAACAGTAAAGACCGGGGTAGATCTCATCGGAGAAAGAAAAGGATTTTTCCCCACCCAAGCCTGGTACGGGGAAAATTATGGGCAATATACGGGAATTATCGGACCTAAAGTTAACCTGTCGATAGGGCAGGGTGAGCTTCTGGTTACTCCCTTACAGATATGTGCCTATTTTAACGCATTGGCAAATGAGGGGAGATGGGTACAGCCTCATTTCCTGGTTAAACAGATTGATCAGTCTGGATCATATTTCAATGAATATGATGAAGGGCAGCTCCCACTTACCAGAGAACATCTGGAATTAATTCAGACCGCCCTCTTCAAGGCTGTGAATGAAAGTTATGGAACGGGTGTGGCTGCTTCTATTTCCTATCCTAAAATTTACGGTAAAACAGGATCCGCCGAGAATCATATGGGTGAGCTGACCCATGCCTGGTTCGCCGGATATGCGGTGGGTGAACATCCGGAGATATCTTTTGTTGTTTTTCTGGAAAACGCCGGACATGGGGGAAGTATGGCGGCTCCTCTGGCAGCACAGATTGTCAGGTTTTACGCGCAAAACAGACTGGATGTTAAATGAAAATCAGATTCAGGAAGATTGACTGGGCCTTGATAGCGATACTCTTTCTGCTTTTAATTTCTGGTGTGGTGGCAATTTACTCAGCCTCCACTACCAGGATTGGCCAGGAATTAGTGACAGAGAACTATTATTTAAAACAATTCATCTGGATAATAATTTCCCTGGTTTTACTGGTATTTCTGTTTCAGATCCCATCGGCTATAATTGATTTCCTGATAGTACCCGTTTATCTGTTTTCTCTGCTTTTACTGCTGGCCGTTTTATTCCTGCCGGAAGTAAAGGGTGCCCATCGTTGGATCCAATTAGGCTTTTTAAACATCCAGCCTTCTGAGATAGCTAAAATTGCCACGATTCTCCTGCTGGCCAAATTACTGGCAAAACCTCATCTGACTGAGAAACAGATACTTTTTAGATCCTTTCCGGTAACACTGATACCAGTTATATTAATCCTCATGGAACCTGACCTTAGCACTTCTCTGGTGTTCTTTGTTATTATGTTCGCCATTCTGGCAGCATCTGACCTTCCGAATTTCTACCTGTTGCTCATGTTCAGTCCTCTGATCAGTATGATCACTTCCTTCAATCTTGTTCTATTCTTGATCTGCCTGCTTCTGATAATTATTCTGCTCTATAAATCCAGGTTATCTACTATTACAATCAGCTTCGTAGCTGTAATAAATGTTTTTATATTTATTATTACACCGGTTCTCTGGGGCCAGCTAAGGCCTTATCAGCAAAACCGAATACTAACTTTCATCGATCCCCTGCGTGATCCTTTCGGAGCGGGATATCAGATTATTCAGTCTAAAATTGCCATCGGTTCCGGTCGTGTTTTAGGAAAAGGATTCCTGGCAGGAACACAGAAAAATCTGAAGTTTCTCCCCGAACATCATACCGATTTTATTTTTTCTGTGCTTGGTGAGGAATTTGGATTTTTAGGTTGCCTGATAATTTTAATTTTGTTTTTCTTGCTTCTGTACAGATTATCCAGATGCGTCAATAAGTTGAAAGTAAGTGAAAATCGTTTTGCAGCGGTAGGAATTCTTTCTTATCTGTCATTTCAGATATTCGTGAATATAGGTATGAATGCAGGGATAGTACCTGCAACGGGAATTCCCTTACCATTCATCAGTTATGGAGGTTCGAACCTGATTATCAATGTTCTGGCCATAGGGTTGATTCTGAAGGCATTGCATGAAAGAAGCATTTTCGAATAGGAGCTCATTTACCAGCCGGATAATAGTGAATAATACATTATTTAAGGTTTCAATAATTAATGGGGGATAAATGAAAAAAGGGAAATTTATATATGACCGGAAAAAATTCTGTGTCCCGGTAACCAAAGCCGAGCCACTGAACTCTATTCAGTTTATTATAGATGATTTTATCAAGAAAGGAATAACCTTCTGTATTGACGGAGAAGGTGATTCCTGGGAAATCTGGCGCATGGTTGAGGAGGGAGACAGTGATAAGATCAA
>JAFGEH010000055.1 GCA_016931665.1 Candidatus Cloacimonadota bacterium
AACTCCGCGGCATCTGCTCCCAGAGTGCGCAGAGTGGTCCGGACAATATCGTAATCACTGTCCTGAGCCGGGATGAAATTATCGATATCCAGCATGTCATTCAGAATCTGATGACCGGTTTCGGTATTGGCGTAAGCGATCAGTGTCTGGACGATCTTGTCTTTCATGTCTTCAGGAAAACCGCGGCGGAAGGTGACAGTATCATTGGGAATCCAGTCAGTATATCCGATGATGACAATTTTATCGACCACATCGGGATAGGTGTCGATCACCGCCCGACGGGCGTCGTTCAGCTCGCCGTCTTCCCCGGGGGGTGACCAGAAAGTACATCCCACATCCGCTCTCCCCTGATAAACAGCCAGGATAGCCTGGGGATGGCCGCCGGCAAAAAATGAATTCTGAGGTACAATCCCTTCCCTGGCCAGCAACGCTGACGGATAGATATAACCTGAAGTGGAAGCTGCATCGGTATAGGCGATGACCTTCCCATTGATATCAGACAGCTGTTCAATGCCACTGCCCGTCCTGGCTACGAACTGCCCACGGTAGCTGGCCAGTCCTTTACGAATGGTAGTTAAAGCCACTTCTGCTCCGAATTTCTCATGGGCCAGCAGATAGCCGAAAGTTGCCAGCCAGGCGATGTCGGTTTCTTCCGTGCCCAGGGCTTCGATCACCGAAGCATAGCTGGTGGGAACTGCCACCCGGTAATAATAACCCGTTACCTGATGAAGATGGTCAGCAATGGCCTGACCGCTGGTCACGATCTTCCCGGCCTCCATTGAGGGAACGAAATACATTTTTATGGGATTACGCTTACTGCCCAGGGCAGCTTCCCGACCACATGATGTTATAGTAACCAGGATAGTCAGTATCAAGATTATCTTCGCGATTTTCATATCTGCTCCTTATTAAATAATATCTTTCAGTTCTGCCAGCCCGTGAATCTCATAGCGGGGATGTATCCCCGTTTCATTAGGTAACTTATTCTGATTGAACCAGCAGGTGTCAATGCCAAAATCATTGCCGCCACCAATATCAGAAATCAGGTTATCTCCAACCAGTAATACAGCTGATTTCTCCAGCCCGGCATATTGGTGCAAGGCATGGCTGAAGATCCTGGCATCGGGTTTAGGGTAACCTATTTCCTCCGAGATAAAGATCTTATCAATATATTCAGCCAGGACTGACTCCCCGATCCTGGCTTCCTGAACATCCTGCAGGCCGTTTGTGATCACTGAGACCAGGTATTTTTCAGCACAATACATTACGATATCTTCCGCAGAAGGCAACAGTTCGTTGCTGTGAGCTAGAAAACTTAAATAACCCCGGCTTAATTCCGCGGGATCGAGTTTGCCAGCCGGAAACTCAGTAGCGCAGGCAGACAGCAGCCTGACAAATCTCTCCACCCTTAACTTCTCCGCAGATATTTCCCCCCGCTCGAATTCCCGCCATACTACTCCATTAATCTGCTTGTACATTTGATGCAGTCTTTCCAGTTCATTTTCGCGATCCATGAAACTGAAAGTTTTGTAGAAAGCATTTTTCTCAGCTTTCTGATAATCAAACAAGGTCCCGTCCGCATCGAAAAGAATTAATTCGTACAATTTCACTCCCGAAAATTTTATTTCCAAAATTTTATTTTACAAAAATTAATTTCTAAACTTGCTTGCCAATGAAAAATTGAATTATTTTGGAAGGTATATGATCTGAAGAATTTATGTCCAAAAAATAATCAAATAGGAGGAAATATGAAGAAAAAATCACGTGCAACTCTACTGGTTATCCTGGTTATAGTGGTTGTTTTAATTATTCTGGTTTTTGCCTTTTACTGGCCACCTTACCGGCTGGGACAGGTGGTTGGTTCCATGGTCGGCATCGAGAGAGCAGTGAAATACCGGGCCGAGGATCTGAGCAGGATAGATGTTCTGGTCGATAATCCCGAACTGGTGAAATTCAGTCAGAGTGCCCAATGGCAGAATCTGGTAAAAGATGACGATTTCCGGAAATTCTTTCTCAGTGGGAACTTTGAGACAGCCTTTCTGAATATCGGTCTGGACATTCTGAAAGTAGGATATATTATCAATAACATGAGTAAATTTCTCAGTATTGATCTGCAGATCTTTCAGTCTGCCATCCCCCCTCTCAGTCATGATAGAATTCCGACATCCATCATTCTTAATAAGGATCTGGCTATGATCAATGACCCGGCAGTACAGGATGTTATTCGCTCGGAGGAATTCAGAATCATTTTCGGGGAAGATTTCCAGAGGGTAATCCTGTCTCAGGATATGCAGAAAATTTTCCTCAGCGATATTGAACAGAGTTCCAGATATTTCCTGGTTGCTGCCGCCCTGGAATCAGACGAATTCAGAAGATTCATCAGTATTGATTTCCAGAAATTCCTGGCATCTCCGGCTTTTCAGGAGTGGATCGACAGCGAAGGATTCAAGAATGCCGTAGAGGCTGCAATGATTGACTTCCAAGCTAATGGTATGAGCTTCCTGGAAGTAATTGAAAATGATGAATTCAATCAGAAAATGTACGGCATGACTTACGATGAACTGCAGAATATTCTCCGCATTTCCAATGACAACATGCAATCAACCATTTCTGTATTGCCCGAAACTGCCATCATCTTTTACCAGGATCCTGCCTTTCTACGTTATTTCATCACTAACCAGGAATTTCAGAAAATCGCCTGTAATCAGGAATTCCAGAGAATAATTTTCAGTTTAACTGAATTCAGGGAAATTGTTATTCCCGGCAGCATGAATCAGGAAGCCGGGAAAAATGCCTTCTTTGATTTGCTTTTTAATCAGGATTTCCGGTTTCTTATCTACCTGAATTCCGATTTTCAGAGATTCATCCAGAGCGAAGATTATCAGAGATTCATCTAAACGAATAAACTATGAATTCTGATTTCAGAAGGATTATAGCGGTTTTTATTCTGGGATGTACCTCCCTTTCTGCCCTGAACCTGAACAATCTGAAAACTGACGATCTGAATCTGATCTATTATTCTCAGGCTCATGCCTATCTGGTACCGCATCTGGTGAGGGCTTATACCAATACCATGGTCTTTGACCAGGATTTCTGGGATTGGGATCTCAGTGAGCCGGTTACCATATTTGTTGATGATTTCAGTGACTGGGGGAACGGCGGTGCCACTGCCGTTCCCCGTAATTTTGTCTATGTAAGCCTTTCTCCGTATATGTATGTTTTTGAAGTAGCTCCTGCCATCGACCGGATCAGTCTGCTGATGCATCATGAGCTGACCCACGTGATCATGATGGATAAAGCTTCCCCGGGGGAAAAACGTTTTCGGGCGATCCTGGGCGGCAAGATCAGGGAGAATCGTGACCACCCTGTTTCGATATTTTATGCCTATCTCACCACTCCCCGCAAATTCTCGCCCCGCTGGTATCATGAAGGAATGGCCGTTTTTATGGAAACATGGCTGTCCGGAGGCATCGGCAGAGCTCTCGGTTCCTACGATGAGATGGTCTTCCGCTCCATGATCAGAGATTCCGTGCCGCTTTATCATGCCATCGGACTGGAAGCCGAAGGTACTGCCATTGATTTTCAGGTTGGCGCCAATTCCTATCTCTACGGTACCCGGTTCTTCAACTATCTTGCCTATACCTACAGTCCGGAAAAACTGAAAGCCTGGATCAACCGGACTCCGGATAGCAGGAAATATTATACCAGCAGCTTCCGGCATGTTTTTGAATTAACGCTGAATGAAGCGTGGAATGACTGGATACGTTTCGAAAAGACCTGGCAGGAAGAAAATCTTAAACTCATCGGAGCTAATCCACTCACCAGCTTTCGATCTGTAACCGATGCCGGTCTGGGTTCTGTATCACGCAGCTTTTACGATCCGGACAGGCAGATCATTTACACAGCTGTAAAATTCCCCGGTCAGATCGCCCAACTGCTTACCATCGATACCAAGACGGGTAAAACAGCTAAACTCTGCCATATCAGAGGTGCTTCCACCTATTTCACCAGTTCTCTGGCCTGGGATCGGGCAGGTGAAAAATTGTTTTTCACTACCGATAACTTCACTTACCGAGACCTGAATATGATCGACCTGAAAAATAAAAAAGTCAAACTCCTGATCAACAACCTGAGAGCTGGGGATCTGGCTTTTAACAGGGTCAGCGGTTATCTCTGGGCAGTCCGCCATGAAAACGGGATCTCCACCCTTATCAGTATCCCTCCTCCTTACACCGACTGGCAGGCTGTTTACGCTTTTCCCTTTGGAACAGATATTTATGATCTTGATATCTCACCCGATGGCAGTCAACTCTCGGCAGCTTTGACCCATCTCTCCGGCGAACAAGAACTGGTCATCTTCTCAATGTCCGATTTGGAGACGGGTAAGATTGATTATTATCCTGTTTTTGATTTCGATTACAGCTCACCAGCCAATTTCGTTTTCTCGGAAGACGGCAGATTCTTATATGGCACTTCTTATTATTCAGGCGTTTCCAATGTCTTCAAATACGATCTGGAAAGCACTGAAATGAGTGTGATCAGCAATTGTGAGACCGGTTTCTTCCGTCCGGTCCCGGTTAGCGACGATTCTTTACTGGTCTTCCGTTATACAGGTGGAAAAGGATTTATTCCCGGCTGGATCCCGAATCGCGCAGCAGAAAATATTAATGCCATCAATTATCTCGGGCAGAAAGTCAATGAAAAGCACCCAGTGGTCCGGGAATGGTATTATGGAGTTACACCCAACTATGACATAGATTCTCTGATCATCTATAATGGCAGATATACAAGCCTGGCAAATTTTCATAATATCGGAGCCTATCCGGTGATCGAAGGATTCCAAGACAGGATTGCGCTGGGCTATTATCTGGAATATGCCAATGATATCGGATATGACAAAATAGATCTGACCCTGGGATATGAACCTTTCACCGACAGCCTTGCCGTTGAAGATAAACTGCATGCCAGGCTGAATTACCAGTACAGGAACTGGGG
>JAFGEH010000056.1 GCA_016931665.1 Candidatus Cloacimonadota bacterium
ATCAGCATACCGCCGGACCCGGCTTCTCTGATTCTGATCAGAATCTGATTAGGTACACAGATTATCGGGAAAAAGCTGGACCATCCCTGTTTTACACAGAATTGTTCCCGGCAGGTTGAACGCTGCATGCGAACTCTTCCCCGGTTAATTTCCACAACAACTCCCGGTTCAAGCTCCAGTATTTTATCTTTATTGATTTTATCTTGGTAAACCAGTTGATTCCTGTGGTATACTGTAACCATCCTGATAGCTGAGTTCTTCTTCATTATTGCCAACGAGAGTACAGCTAAGATTATCAGAACTCCTATCAGGATAACGTCCGACAATGTAAAAAGATGCTTGATTTGATTCCAGTAGGGTTTACTAGGCTGACGGGGCATAGGAAAATTTACATTTATCAGAATGAGCCATAAATGGGTAAATTACATTCGGGACACAGGTTTTTCCTGATATTGATCCGGGTTTGAGGATCCCGTTCAACGAGAACTGACCCGCATTTCGGACAATACGTCGAGTTATCTGTTAAAATATTACCCAAATATACATAATTCAGTTTCTTCAGGGCTATATCCCTGGCTTCGTTGAGAGTTTCTTCGGAGGTAGCAGGGATTTTTAACTTATAATGCGGAAAATAACGGGAAAAATGTAATGGTATATCAGGATCGATAGAAGCAATAAAATTTACAAGTTTGTCAATATCCCTGGCTGAATCATTTTTACCGGGTATAATCAGATTGGTTATCTCCAGATGGCATTTCCCGGCAACGGTTTTAATAGAATCCAGCACAGGCTGCAGGCTGCCTCCGCAGATTTCCCGGTAAAAAAGGTCCGACATCGATTTCAGGTCGATATTCATGGCATCGATATAGGGGAGAAGCTCAAGTAAGGGAGCTGGGTTAATATAGCCGTTGGTAACCAGAACTGTCTTGATCTTGTTCTTATGCAGCAGTTGAGCAGATTCCAGCACAAATTCATACCAGGTTATCGGTTCGGTATAGGTATAGGCAACAAATTTCAGGCGATATTTCTGAGCCAGATCAGCTAACTGAACATGAGTCAGCTCGGTGGTGGGCACATGATACTGGCTGATGGAATAATTCTGACAGAAATCGCAGGTCAGATTACAGGAGTTGCTGCCGATGGAAAGAATATTTTCCCCCGGATGAAAATGATATAACGGCTTTTTTTCAATGGGATCAACACTTACGGTGACAGTTTGCGCATAATTCATTGAGTAAAGTATGCCGTACATATTCTTTCTGGCTCGACACTTTCCTGTTTTATCCCGGTCGAGAACGCAATAATGTGGACACAATTCACACCTTACGGCATCATTGGGCAGTCTCTTGAAATATTTGGCTTCTCTCATTCCTCTATAAACCTCGTTAATATCTCAATATTCTTTTTCATACTGTCCGAGTTTGCTGTCAATGTCTGTTTTGCATTTTTACCCATTTCTACCCGTAATTCTGGATTATGGAACAGAAAAACAATCTTCTCTGCCAGTTCTTTTGGTGAACATATCATTATCCCCTTATTTTCCAATAATTTATTAACAGAAACCTCACATGAGTTATAATCATGACCCATCAGGATCGGAATTCCGTAAAAAGCAGGTTCCAGAGGATTATGTCCGCCAAATCGGAAGAAACTGCCACCGACAACTGCCAGATCAGCTATGGCATAGAAATGATTCAATACATTCATCTCATCTATAATCGTTATCATCTTACCAGGCTGGAAATCAGAGTAGGTTGTAAAGTCCAGCTCTCTGAAGATATTCTTGATTTCCGGCAATCGACTTAAATGACGGGGAGCAACCACTGCTTTTAATTGCGGGATTTCCTTTTTAAGCTGCCAAATGGCCTCCATAAGGAGTTTTTCTTCACCCGGACGGCTGCTACCCCAAACCAGCAGAAAATCCTGTTCAGAATAGCCCATTTCTGCTCTGAGTTTATCCCGGTTATACTCCGGCAGCTGCAGGCAGAATTTCAGATTGTGGTTATTACTTACTTGTTCGAAACCAAGTGATCTGAATCTGGCTTCATCAATATCTGATTGGGTGCTGGTGAATTTCACGGCCCGCCAGAGTGGTTTCCAGAAAAATTTTAAATACCGGTAAGATTTGAATGATCCAGGAGAAAGCCTCCCGTTCACCAGTACAACCGGAATCTGACGGTGCAGTGCGTAGGAAAGCATAACAGGCCATAATTCCGTCTCTACCAGAATGATCAGAGCAGGATTCAGGGAATTGAAGGCCCGTTTCATGGGTAATGTAACATCCAGTGGCAGGAAAATATTGATGAGTTTGGGACTGATCCCGGCCGCAGTATCGAATCCTGTGCGGGTCATGGTGGAAAGTACGAAATCTCTTTGAGGATATAAATTCAGCAGTTTCTGCACCAGACTTTTAACAGCATTTACTTCGCCGACAGATGCTGCATGAATCCAGATCGATCTTTTCAGTTCTATCCCGTAATGTCCAAACCTCTGCTGCCGTTCCTGACTCTTCATTTTCAAGTGGAAATATGGCTTCAGAAGCAGGAAAATTATCAGGGATAATACCTTATAAATAAACATGTTACCCTCATTCAGCAAGAAAGATATACAAATAAAAAACGGACAGTCAATGATTGTTTAATAAATGATCTGGAAATATATGTCATCGGTAACCTGGCTGACTATTACCTTCACTCGGTCAGTAAGCTTGAAGATTTTTCCCTTCTTCTTGCCAATAAGTTGTTGATATGGATCAAGATATTCGTAATAATCATCTTTCATGCTGGCGAGAGTGATAATTCCTGTCACGGGGTATCTATCCAGCTCCACTACCAAGGAATTGGGTCTGACTGCAACAATAATGCCGGTAAAATCAGCTCCCAGTTGTTTTCTCATGAATATCAGCTTATTCTTAAGCTCGACTTCCCGTTCGGATTCATCGGCAATCTGTTCCTTTTCGGTGGCAATACCCGCATAGCGGAATAGTACCTGACCGGGGAATGGTGATTCCTGTCCATGTAAATGATTTTTCAGCTGGTGATGAATCACCAGATCACATAAACGTCGGATCGGTGAGGTGAAATGAGTATAATCCACCAGAGCCAGTCCGAAATGCCCGGCATTCTGGATCGAATAACGTGCCCTTTTCATGCTCCGTAATATCATGTGGTCAAAAACCCGATGATAATTGGCATCTGGCAACGCCTGTAACATATTTTGAACCAATAGATTCATATTACTATTTTTCTTATACTTAACGCCATATATCTGAAGTATTTCCTCAACATATTCAATCCTATCCAGATCCGGTTGTTCATGGATTCGGTAGAGGGTGCTCTGTTTTCCCAGCTGCCGGGCGACATATTCATTAGCGATGAGCATAAAATTTTCTATCAGGGCATGCGAATCAGTTTCAACTGATCTTGAGAGATCAGAAATATGGCCTTCATCGTCGAAAATAAACTCTGTTTCGGGCAGATTCAATTGCAGGTACCCTCGGGCCAGGCGTACCCGGTTCAGGGCTTGGGAGAGAATCCTCATTTGTTCCAGTATGGCAGCTATATCCTCAGGAATATTGGTCTTACCGCCGTCAAACAGAATATCAACTTCCTCGTAATTCAGCCTGGCTGATGATCTGATGATGCTTTCGAAGGCTTTCTGTGAAGTAATATTGCAATCTGCATCAAACTCTGTTAC
>JAFGEH010000057.1 GCA_016931665.1 Candidatus Cloacimonadota bacterium
CCAAGCGCCATCTTGTTGAGTTTATAGGATTTGAGTAGCTGGTTAAAATAAGTGAAACGGATCTCGCGGGCTGTGTCTTCCAGATTGCTGTCCGTTTCCAGGCTGCAATGTTTGATCACCAGCGAGATATTCCGGTCGAAACAGAAGGCTTTAACGAAGTCTTCATCCAGTTGGGAATCTTCACCCCGCAGCTGGTAGTTCACATGAGCAGCGAGCAGCGAGAAATTGAGTTTGGATCGGAGATGCCAGAGAGCCAGGGCCAGCGCTGTGGAATCCGCCCCTCCGGAAAAACCTATCAGCACCTTGTCACCTTTCCTGATTAATTTGTGCTGGTGGATGAAGTTCTCGAACTTATCTAAAAATTTATTATTTTCCATAAATCGATCCCTGATTTCCGTCCGGCATCCGGATTTAATCTACTTTTTCCACTTTGATAATAACTTGCTGCGTGTCAAATAAAAAGCTTGTAAGAAATTACCAGAACCATAGTTTTGGAAACAGTGAAATTAAAAAACGAGGAGATTCAAATGGAAAAGTTGATGCTGCTGGGCGATGAAGCAGTTGCCCAGGGAGCCCTGGATGCGGGATTATCAGGTGCATTCGGCTATCCCGGCACACCATCTACCGAGATAATCGAATACATTCAGCGCAATCAGGAAGCCGCGGAACGCGATGTCCGGCGAACCTGGTCCGCGAATGAGAAAACAGCTATGGAAGAGGCCATGGGTATGTCCTATGCCGGTAAACGGGCGCTGGTTACCATGAAGCATGTCGGGTTGAATGTCGCCGCTGATCCTTATCTGAATGCCGCCCTTACCGGTGCTAACGGCGGGTTGATCGTGGCTGTGGCAGATGATCCGTCCATGCATTCCTCCCAGAATGAACAGGATTCCCGGTTTTATGGGAAATTTGCCCTGATGCCCATGGTGGAACCGTGTAATCAGCAGGAAGCATATGATATTACACACCATGCTTTCAATCTTTCGGAAAGGTATCACTTACCAGTGATGCTGCGCCTTACCACCCGGCTGGCACATTCCCGGTCCGGTGTGTCCCGGCGGGAACCGCAGCAGGAAAATGCAATTAATTTGCCGGATGATCCTCTTCAATTCATGCTTTTACCGGCTCTGGCCAGAAAGAATTATCGTAAGCTGCTGGCAATTCAGGAGAATCTGGTGGCGGAATCGGAGAATTCTCCTTTTAATCAATACCAGGAAGGGCCGGATAAAAGCCTGGGGATCGTTGCCTGCGGGCTGGGTTTTAATTATCTGATGGAGAACTTCCAGGATAAGCCCTGTCCCTATCCTGTACTCAAGATAAGCCAGTATCCGCTGCCCCGGAGCTGGATCGGGAAAATAGCCGGGGAATGCGAACAGCTGCTGGTAATCGAAGAGGGTATGCCTCTGGTAGAGGAAATGCTGCGGGGCTTCACGGGGAATTGCCTGCAGGTGAAAGGCCGGCTGGACGGAGTACTGCCCCGAGTTGGCGAATTGAATCCAGAGCTGGTGAAAACTGCCCTTGGCCTGTCTCCCCAGACGCTAAGCAGCATCCCGGCGATAGTGGCCAACAGGCCACCGGCACTCTGCCTGGGATGTCCGCATGCTGATACTTATAAGGCTCTGAATGCTGTTATGGAGCAGTATGGGAAAGGGCATGTCTTCTCCGATATCGGCTGCTATACACTCGGTTTTCTGCCCCCCTATCAGGCCATTGATACCTGTGTCTGTATGGGAGCATCCATAACCATGGCGGTGGGGGCAGCGGAAGCTGGGTTATTCCCTGCAGTGGCAACGATCGGTGATTCCACTTTCGGACATTCCGGCATTACCGGATTACTGGACGCCGTACAGAAACAAGTTAATGTAGTGATAATCATCCTGGATAATGATACCACGGCCATGACCGGCATGCAGGATTCTCAGGTAACGGGCCGGATTGAAAATATCTGCCAGGGAGTGGGAGTTGAGAAGGATCATATCAGGGTAATCAACCCTCTCAGCCGTCTGCATACTGAAAATATCAAAGTTATTCAGGAAGAAATCGCTTATCAGGGGGTATCCGTTATCATACCCCGCCGGCCCTGCATCCATGTTTACCACAAGCGGAACAGATAGGAGGTTATCATGAAGAAAGATATAATTCTGGCAGGAGTTGGCGGACAGGGTATTCTTTCCATAGCTACGATAATAGGCTATGCTGCGGTGGAATCCGGTTTATTCCTGAAACAGGCCGAGGTCCATGGCATGTCTCAACGCGGGGGAGATGTCCAATCTCATCTACGGATATCCCATCGGCAGATATATTCCGACCTGATCCCCCATGGCACAGCCGATATCATACTCTCGGTGGAACCGATGGAAGCCTTGCGTTATCTGCCTTATCTGAGCAGTGAAGGTTGGCTCATCACGAATACTACACCCTATCAAAATATACCTGACTATCCCGAATTATCGGAATTACTGGCAGAAATCCGGAAGTTGCCGCATCATATAACCATTGCTGCCGATGATATGGCCAGGGAACTGGGAGCGGTCCGCTCAATGAACATGATCATGCTGGGAACCGCCTCTCCTTTGCTTGAGATCGATTATGAAAAACTGAAAGAAGGTATCCGTTTCATCTTCAGCCGCAAGGGAGAGGATATAGTTGAAATGAATCTGAAAGC
>JAFGEH010000058.1 GCA_016931665.1 Candidatus Cloacimonadota bacterium
TCGGCCTTACACCCGCTGCCCTTGGCCTGATCCTGGCCAACCTTCTGCCTCTTTATGGAGTGATTTTCCTGCATTGGCAGGTCTTTACCATTCTGTTCCTATTCTGGCTGGAAAATGTTATAATTGGTTTCTACAACGTTCTCAAAATGCTGCTGGCCCGGCCAGAAAATGCCCCTTCCTGGCTGGCTAAAATCTTCCTTGTACCTTTCTTTACCTTCCATTACGGCTTCTTTACCCTGATCCATGGCTTGTTTGTCATCCTGCTCTTTGGCGGAAATTTCATCACGTCCGATTTACCCACTCCTGATCTGGTTCTATCCATAATAATCAAACAGAAAATAAGTTACGCTTTCCTGGCCCTTTTCCTCAGTCACGGACTTTCCTTTCTGCTAAATTATCTCGGGAAAGGGGAATATACTCAAGCGAACCTGCAGGAATTAATGACCACTCCTTACAGCCGGATTGTAGTTCTGCATTTGGTAATCATATTGGGAGGATTTATCGTAATGGCCTTAAAAAGTCCTCTTTCAGGGCTTATCCTGTTGATCGTATTAAAGATTTATACTGATATGAGATCCCATCTGAAGGAACATGGAAAATTCAAGCGAAGAGCAGTATAATTCTTAAAATTCCCAGTCAGGCCTGGGAACAGGCAAGCGGAAAATATCATTCAGCTCTTTCAATAATTCCGGGGATGCCTTAAAATACTCGCACACTGCCAGACCGCTGGCCGGCAGCACTCCCAGCCACAACCGGGTAAAAGCTCCGACTGTGGTTTCCAGCACTGGTAAATTATCGTCCCAACCTTTATCAGCTGAAGATATTGATCCCAAAGTTATTATATATTTGCCGCCGATTCCGCACCAGGCACTATCTTCACCCAGATAATGCTGAAGGGGATCCTGCAGAAGAAGATTGAACTTCAGTTCCTTCCCCGGGAATGAGGTTCCAGCCAGACACCCGGCCAGATCGCAGATCCGCATCTGCCACCAGACAAAGCTTCTGATAATATTCTCGTATTTTCCTTTGTCTGTAATGATCCGGTAGCGGATAGGACGTGTAAGAAAATCCTGCAACTGGATCTCCGCAGGGTTAAATATCCCTACCAGGCGCACCTGATCAGAAAGACTCTTCAGTATAGCCAGCAATTCCAGCAGCTGCTCGTAATTCTGGTAAGATAACCAGTTGACAATGTAGGGACCGTTTTCGCCCCCCTTGTTGTAAGCCCAGAAATGATGAGTTAACTCTTTCCCTCCCGCATCATAGTAACCTAATCCGAAACCTTTCTTGCTCCACATCATGTCTGCTTCAGTGATTCTGGAGCTGAAAAAACTCACTGAGCCATGATGCCGCAGGCGGTTCAGGCGGGAATTATGAGCCGCCAGTGCATCCTTGACCGAAATCCGGTTGGGAATGCGGCATTTAATATCTATTCTCAGGTCACCCGGATCAAAAAAAACCAGATGCTCGTAAACTCCATTACCGAACCCCAGCAGATTATAAAATCCCTGCTCAAAAATACCTAATCCTGAAACCATGGCACCTTTGCCGACTGCTTCTGCTATGGCTTGCGCAGTACAGCGCTGGGCTATTCCCTGCTTCCGGGCAATTCGGCTGGTCGTTACAGCCATTACTCCGCTAAATGGTAAATCCCTCTGCTGATATCTCATTTCTCCGGGTGAAGTTACTGCCAGAAATTCAGCTTCACCATTGAGCTCATACACCCAGGCATCACCACACTGGAGATAGACATCCATCACTTTTTCCTGGTCCTCTTCCAGCCAGCCGATCTCTTTCCACAGGCGGTACCCCGCTTCTCTGTCCCGTTCCGGATCAAATCTTCTTATTCCGTTTCCCATGGTAATCTCCCGGCAATTTCGCAACCCAGGCGAACATTGTTCTCAACCAGTTTCAGATTGGCCTGCAGTGCCCTGCCTGCAGATAATTCGTTGATTCTCTGCAGGAGAAAAGGTGTCAGCCGGGCTCCCCTGATCTTCTGCTCCCTGGCCTCAACCTCAGCCTGCCTGATATAATTGGTAATGATACTCTCTTCGATCTGATCAGGCTGCGGAATGGGATTGGCTACCAATATCCCTGCCTTCAGTTTTAACCTTCTGTTAATACGGTACATTCTAACTATTTCGTTAACTTCATCTATCTGCTGGATTTTGTTACCACTCCGCCTGCTGTAAAAGGCAGGGAAATCATCGGTCTGGAAGCCAAGCACAGGCACACCCACGGTTTCCAGTACTTCCAGCGTCCGGGGCAGATCAAGAATCGCCTTCGCCCCCGCCGATACCACAATCACCGGAGTCCTGCTCAGCTGAATAAGATCTGTGGATATATCAAATGTACTTTCGCCACTGCGGTGTACTCCGCCAATACCGCCGGTTGCAAAGACATTGATCCCGCTCAGGCAGGCCAGGTGCATGGTAGCAGCCACCGTGGTTGCACCGCTTGCCCCGGCCGCAGCTGCCCAGGCTATATCTCTGATCGATATCTTCCGGATATTCCTGTCCCGGGCCAGGA
Source organism: Candidatus Cloacimonadota bacterium (assembly GCA_016931665.1). Lineage (GTDB taxonomy): Bacteria > Cloacimonadota > Cloacimonadia > Cloacimonadales > TCS61 > JAFGEH01. The sequence goes on from JAFGEH010000058.1 coordinate 2,530, forward strand.
ATTCCAGCTCTTCCCGGTTTACCCCTATCCTTATTTCTCCTCTGATGATCGCTATCGTTGCCGGCTTAACATTCTTTCTCCGGATCAGGTCCTCCATAGCCAAAGCCATTTCCAGGTTAGCCGGGTAAGGCAAGCCATGACTGATAATGGTAGATTCCAGGGCCAGAACCGGCTTTCCGGTTGATAACGCCTCTTCAACTTCCTGACTGATAA
>JAFGEH010000059.1 GCA_016931665.1 Candidatus Cloacimonadota bacterium
ATCTTCTGAATATTGAACCGGGTAATATGAAGACCATAAAGTTCATTGCCTTTGGTGTAGATGTCCGTTGTGGGAGAATTGATATATTTACCGCCCTTCTGGTCATCCTGCAGATTCCTTCCGCCGAAAGCTACAACCTGCCCGGTAACGGAATGGATCGGGAACATCAGCCGGTTGCGGAAGACATCATACAAACCCCGTTCCCCCTGACTGAACAAGCCGCTTTTCAGCATTATTTTTTCATTTATGCTGTTTTTCAACAGATAGTTCTTCAGGGCACCAAAGCTGTCCAGGGCAAAGCCGAGTTCAAAATGGCTGCTGGTCTCTTCTGAAATACTCCGTTGTCTGAGATAATTCCTGGCGAATTGGCCGTGTTCCTGCAGATTCTGGCGATAATGATCCCTGGCTAAAGCATAAATGTTATATATCAATTCCTGGCGGGTCTGTTTCTTTTTATCCGTCCGATTCTCCTCCAGGGTTATCCCCACCCGGGCAGCCAGTTTTTTCAGGGCTTCCCAGAAGGATACTTTCTCATAATCCATTACAAAAGAAATGGCATTGCCCGATTTCCCGCAACCGAAACATTTATAGATCTGTTTACGTTCACTTACCAGAAAGGAAGGAGTTTTTTCTTCATGAAAGGGACAAAGCGCTTTGTAATTAGCTCCCGATTTACTGAGAGGAAAATAACTGCCGATTACCTCGATGATATTCGTGCGTTCCAGTACGTTGTCTATAATTGCTCTGTCCATGGCCTTCTCAATCTCTTATTCTGGCGATTGTAACGCCGTCACCACCCGCTTCGGGAGCAGGAGTAAAATATTCTTTAACTTTGTCGCTATTGGCCAGATATTTCCGGACCTTGGCCCGCAGGGCGCCTGTTCCCTTGCCATGGACGATCCTGACCAGGGGCAGGCCATGCATACTGGCATCATCCAGCAGTTGCTCCAGCAACGGCAGGGCTTCTTCAAAGGTCAGGCCCAGTATTTTCAATTCGAATTTAACCTCCCGGGTCTGAACTTTTTTTGCCGGTTCGGAATATTGATCCTTTTTTATCACCTGATCCGTCTCGAATAAATTCTCCAGAGATGTCGAATATAAAATATCATTTATTTCCACTTTAACCAGATCTTCCTTAATTGCCACAATACGTCCCGTATCCTCGAAATCTTTCACCCAGACCACTTTGCCAACTTCTGCCTGAATAAGGGGTTTACGGGTAAATGTGGTCATTTCTTCAGCAGTTTCTTCCATCTTTCCGGCCAGCCCAACTACTTTTTTCAAGGTTTCCTCAGCTCTGATTTTGCGTTGCCGCCGATCGGCTTTCCGGATGGTGTTCAGTTCTTCCGTGAGTTCTTTCTGCAGGCTGGTAAGAAAATCTCTGGCTTCCCGGGCTGATTTCCTGCGAATTTCCCTGGTTTCTGAATCCAGGCTGGAAATCTTAGTTTCATATTCCAGGGTTTTCTGTTTTAAAAGGGCATTATTCAGCTTATACTGATAATTCTGCCTGGCCAGCTCATTTTTTTCAGCACTCATCCGGTTAAGCAGGTCTGTGAATTCAATATTCTGTTTACCTGCCAATTGCCTGGCCCTGGCGATCAGAGAAGTATTAAAACCCAGCCGGGAAGCAACTTCGATGGCAAAACTGTTACCCGGCAGCCCCAGTTTGATCTGATAGGTGGGCGAATGCAGGTGAGGATCGAACTGCATGGCAGCATTTATACACAAGGGATGCTGTTCGGCAAAGACTTTAAGGGCAGTATAGTGGGTAGTAATTACACCCACCACCTGTTTTTCAGCCAGATCCTCAATAATGGCCTGAGCCAGGGCTGAACCCTGTTCCGGATCGGTAGCAGCGCCGATTTCATCAATCACGATGAGAGACCTTTCGTTTCCCATTTCGATCATTTCCTGAATATTGGCTATATGAGAAGAGAAAGTGCTGAGGGAAGATTCCAGGGACTGATAATCACCAATGTCTGCAAAAAAGTTATGAAAAATGCCGATTTCCGTGCCGTCAGCAGCCGGGATAGGCAGGCCGGAAAGGGCCATCATTGTAAGCAGGCCAACGGCTTTCAGGGTAACGGTTTTCCCGCCCGTGTTGGGTCCGGAAATCACCAGCAGCCTATATTCTTTTCCCAATGCCAGGTCGAAGGGCACTACCTGGTCAGGTGAACCCAGAGTCTCTATCAACAGAGGATGCCTGGCCTGCACAAAACTCAGCTGCGGTTCTTCAATTATCCTGGGAGTTGTCGCTTGCAAGCGATTAGCCACCCGGGCACAGGCAAAATGAAAATCCAGAAACTGCAGAATCACTGTATCCGCCAGAATGGTTTCTGCCTGAGCCCGAATCCTGCCTGTATATTCCACGAAGATGCGGAAGACTTCTTCCTTCTCTTCACTTCCCAGCAGATCAAGCTCGTTATTAAGCCCAACCACTTCCCGCGGTTCCACATAAACTGAAGATCTGCTGCCCGATCTGCCGTGCATGATACCGCCGGATTGCTGGGCAAAACTATCCTTTACCGGAATAACATACCGGCCCTCTCTCTGGGTGATGATCTTATCAAAAAGAAAATTCTGCCTCTCAAAATCTTCCAGGCAGAGATTAAGGTTCTCCACAACCTGCTGCCGTAATTGGCGCTGACGCTGACGGATCCGGTTCAGTTCCCCAGAAGCGCTGTCCTTCACCTGCCCTTCCTGAGTGAATATCTCTGAGAATCTGTTAACCAGAGCAGGATGAAAATATAATTTTCTTATCAGATCCTGAAACAGGGGAGATTCTGATAATTCCGGCAGATCCCTTTCGAATAACTGGGCAGTGGATAAATTACCGAAGATCAGGAAGAACTCGCCGAAATTATACGTCTGATGCGGATAATTGTGCAAGAGGCTGTTTATATCATGCAATTGCTCGAAATTGTAGTCAAATCCCTTATTCAAGATCTCTTGTAGTTCACTCACTGTCTCCAATCTCTCCCGGATCCGCACCGAATCGGTAAGAGGAGTCAGTTCTTCCGCCAGCTTCCTGCCTAAAGGTGAATGGCAGGATTGAGAGAGGATTACTTTTATCTTATTATATTCTAATTGAGTAAAGGAATTCATCGGGGATCAGAATTCTCTTCTGTGACAGAGTCCAGAGCTTCCTTTTTTACCTGCAGCTGCTCTTCAAGCTTTGCCTTGCCTTTGTCTATTTCCTCTTCCAGTTTCTCCTGAATTGGCTGCTGGGCTTTCTTCAAGCCGGGATAGTGTTTTTCCAGCTGATCGATCAGTAACCAGCCGGACCGGAAAATATATGATCCCCTGGTAAATTCATAGGATTCACTGGCAAAGGGGGATACTTTCATGAGAACAATCAATATACAAATAATAATAATGCCGTTTAATAATCCAAAAAATGCACCCAGCAACCTGTTAAGCCATTTCAGCCGCAGAAAATCAACAATACGGTGAATGAAGAAGATAATCAATTTCACCATCAGCATTATTATAAGGAATATCAGGATATAGGCAACTATCGACGCCAGGATTTCCCCCAGCCCGAAGCGTTCGCTGACCAGGGATCTGACCCAGGGTCCCAATCTGGTAATCGCCACAACCACCAGTCCCAGACCAATAAGCTGAATAAAACTGGCAACAAAACCACGCCGGATCCCATTCAATATCAGCAGGACAAGAAGTATACCAAAAATCACGTCAAGTATATGCATATTACCACCTCGCTATCTTTTATCAAAAAATATCAGGCGAGTTAAAAAAGGGGAGATTATAAAAATCTCCCCACTTTTCAAATATAACACAATATGAATAAATTTATCCGCTTAGCTTTGACCGGACGATATCGCTCAGGGTCTTGCCATCCGCACTGGTTCCCAGTTTCTCCTTGAGATGTTTCATGACACGTCCCATATCACTCAGGGAACTGGCGGCCAGGTCCTGAAAGGCTGCCATCACTTCCTGTTCCATTTCGGCAACAGAAAGCTGCCTGGGAAGGAATTCTCTGATGATGGCGATCTCGGCCAGATCATTATCTACCAGGTCCATTCTCTTACCCTGCTTGTATAATTCAATCGCCTGCTCCCGCTGTTTGATCTCAGAGGCCAGTACCTCCTGTCCTTCAGCTTCGGTCAGATCATGCTTCAATTCGATCCGGCGATTCATCAAAGCAGCTTTCAACCCACGCAGTACACGCATTCTTTCCTTGTCCTGGGCTTTCATGGCCCTGGTCAGGGCGGCGGTAATAGTGGAGATCATTCTAGTAACCTTTGTTCATCCGCTGCTGTTTGCGCTGCAACTTCAAAATCTTGCGTCTGGCATCTTTCTCTTTGCGACGACGCTCTACACTGGGTTTCTCGTAGTAATTGTTCTTCTTGATGTCAGACAGTAAGCCAGCTTTTTCGCAGGCTTTCTTGAATCTCCTGAGAGTCATCTGAAAAGATTCACCATCTCGGGTAAATACTTTCGGCACTAAAATTCACCTCCTTTCTTTGCATGAGTTCAGTCAAAATTTTATCTATTAACTTATTGTCAAGCAGGAAAATCACTTAGAATAATTTCTTCCTGCAAATCCGCCTGATGTCTGTAAACCCCACTGTTCAATCAGGGTCCGCTCATGAATTTCGAAAGCTTGTATTTGTCTCAGAAAAAAAAACTTGAATTATTTCAGAGGTTTTTAGTTTATGCCCCAATATATAAATTTCAGATAAAGTGGAGGAACCTGATGCTTCAAGGCTTGAGAAAAAATGCTAAAATAGTTATTTATATTGTTGCTGCTGTTTTTATTCTTTCCATGGCGATTGGAGGCTTGACCGGTATGTTCATCAGTCGGCCCTATGTTGCCAGGATTGCCAATCGTAAAATCCATTATGAAGAATACAGCGAAATGCTGAAAAATGCTTACACCAATTATATGCAGCAGAACCCCGAAAGTGAAATCGATGATGCGGTTATGAAGCAGATCAATACTGAGACCTGGACGCAAATGGTAGCTTCGATACTCTATAATAATGAAATCAAACGTCTCAAGATCAAGGTTACTGATGCCGATGTTCTGGACAAACTGAAAAATCCACCTGAAGATATCAGGGCAATAGACGAATTCAAGACCAATGGAGTATTCGATTATGATAAATACCAGACCCTGCTCCTGCAGAATCCTGATTTTGCCTACTATCTGGAAGATCGCTTTCGTGGAAGCCTGCCCTATGAGAAGCTTTTCAATGTGATCAAATCACAGGTAAACATCAGCGAGGAAGATGTCCGTCAGGAATACTATGATATGAATAATAAAGCTGATGCCAAGATCATCTTCTTCGACCCGCAGAAAATCGAGATTGGAGAGATTACGGAAGAAGATCAGAAAATCTATTATGAAGAACACAAAGAAGATTACAAAAGAGAACCAGCCAGTAAACTGAAATTTATCCGGGTCAAGCTGCAGCCCAGCGAGAGTGATATCAGCCTGTTCAGAGCCAAAGCAGATTCTATTTACAATGAGCTTATCAACGGCCTGGATTTTGCCGAAGCGGCCAGATTATATTCAGATGATCCCGGTGGTGCTAATGGCGGTGACCTGGGCTATTTCGCCCGGGGCAGAATGGTTAAGGAATTCGAGGAAGCCGCCTTCAGTCTGAAGGTTGGAGGATTATCAGAACCCGTTCTCTCCCAGTTCGGCTGGCATATTATCAAGGTTGATGACCGGCGGCTTAACGATATGGGAGAAGAAGAAACTAAAGCCAGTCATATCCTGATCAAAACCGAAGCTTCCGAAGCAACCAGGGAGAACCTTGTTGTTATAGCCCAGGATATTTTCGAGGCTATCCGGGAAAAAGATATTGAAACAGTTGCCGATGATTTTGGTTATACTGTTACCGAATCCAGGGAATTTCAGAAAGACGCCAAATTCATCAGTGGCATCGGTCAGCAAGAAGAGCTGGTGAAATTCGCTTTCTCCAGTAAAGTTGGCAAAGTTCATGAACCCATCCTGATGACCAACGGAGACTACCTGGTGGCCCAGGTCAGCGAGAAGCTGGGAGTCCATTACCAGCCCTTTGAAGAGGTCAAACAAACCATCAGCAGGGCTATCGAGAATGAAAGAAAACTGGAAGCCGTCTACCAGAAAGCTGAAGCTTTTGCTGCCAGCCATGAGAGTCAGGAATATCTGCCTGCTGCCACCAGAGACGGTTGGGAGATCATCGAGGCAACAGATATTACTATCAGCAAGAACCTGCCCAAGATCCG
>JAFGEH010000060.1 GCA_016931665.1 Candidatus Cloacimonadota bacterium
AACAGGTTGGAGATTGAACTGGAAATATTACGAACCGGCAAAAAATTAACTACACGCAAGCGGATGCTCACTCGAATGATCAATACTCTGAAAGAGGCTGGCAGTAAGGCAGAATATCAGGTTAACAGACTTCTGGAAATTCTCTGAAACTCAAACTGAAACCCAGCGTCGCATGAAATCCGTCAGTTCCTGCCGCGAAGGGGAATATCCGTTTCTCACATAAAAACCCGAAGTGCCAACCCCTGCCGCCAGGCATTCCTGCGGTGATAAACCACACAACCAGGCATGGCAGAATCCGGCATTGAAATTATCTCCTGCCCCTGTTGTCAGTCTGGGGGTAAGAGTATAAGGGCCATTCAGCCAGGCAGCCAGGCCGGGAGTAGCTACTGCTGCACCATCCACCGGATGTATCACCACTGCGCTGATCCCTAATATAGCTCTTATCAGCATTGCCCTTTCTGTTATATTCTCTTCCTTTTTCTCCAGTACTTCCATCACCAGGGAAGATTCATGTTTGTTCATCCCCAGAATCACCCGGGTTTGCTTTTCCAGCTGACTGATCAATCCCAGAACCTCCAGAATATCTTCCCGCGTCCGCTTCTGCGGGTCAGCCAGATCGATGAAGACAAGGGGAGGTCTGCTCAATCTACCAAAAATCTCACTGAATCCCCTGATAATGCTGTTCATGCCGATCAGCATCGTCCAGTTGGTGAAACCTATCAGGGCTGTCTCTGAAAGAATACCCGTTAATTCCTGTTCGGAAATCACCTCGATCAGGTTATCCCAGTTAACATCCTGCAGAGAGCTCATCTTGCCCAGCATGATCTTGCCGTCATAGAATTCCAGGGCATCAGTATGGCCGGGATCAGCCAGGGATATCACCCGGTAAAGTCCCTGCACAAAATCCCGGAACACAGGATTGATCTCGTCTTTACCCAGGGAGCCTATGTAGAATATCCTGTATTCCTGAGCTTTCAGGGCGTTGGCCATGATCGGGCCATTCCCCCCCAGCTTCACGTGCAGCGGTACCAGCTCCAGATTTGAACTCAAGCCGGACGCCCGGGCTATTCTTTCCGAAAAGGCATTTATAGACTGAATACGGGTAAACCGATCAGGATTTTCCCGTTCATCCACCACCTGAATGATCTCATCGATAAAACCGTCAAAACCCAGCAGCAGAGTCTGCTGATGCCAGCCTGAATCCAACCCGGCAGCTGCCTGTAGAACCAGATCGCGATATTCCATATCACCTCATTTTTTCTGATAATCAGGATAGATGATTTTTATACAAGAAAAAAATTTACATCCAGGGCAATTTCCTTTATGTTCGTTCGATGTATGAAAAACGGAATAATTTATGGATAGGATCAAACTGAATATAACAATCAAGAAGGAATATTATCAGGATCTCTCTCCGCTGCCCTGGCAGAAACCCCTTACTGAATGGAAACAGCCTAACATCAGCCTGGTGCGGGCTCGCAAGGGCTTAGCCAGGCATGAAGTAATTTTCATACGAGTAAATCACCGCAAATTTGCCATCAAGGAAACAACCGCTGAAATGGCCTGCCAAGAAAATAAGATCTATGAATATCTGCAGAAGCTGAACATCCCGAGTCTGCAGCCAGTGGGCTATGTCATCCGCGCCGAAGAACCCGTTGCAGAAAACACCAGAGCAGGTATTCAGTATGATCAATTGGATACCGGTTTCCTGATCACCAGGCTGGAAGATAAGGTAATCCCGGAATCTCATCTTCTGAGGCGGAATTTCTCATCTGTTAACCGACAGATCCTCTATCGGTCTATAGCCCTGTTACTGGCCAGGATCCATAACAACGGCATATACTGGGGGGATGCCTCCCTGGCTAATCTCCTGCTCAGATTTGCCCGTGAGGACATTCCGGGCCTGGGAGCTAAAAGAATCATCACAGCCACTCTGGCTGATGCCGAAACCGTTGAGATCAAACCCGGCTTAGCGGAGGCGTTGCAGGAGAATGATCTGGACAGTTTCTTTGAATCCATCGACTGGTTTCATCAGGATCTGCTGCAAGCCGGTTATGGCGGGCATATATTTCAGATCGATATTATGAAAGACAGCATCCGCCAATTATATCTGGAATACCGCAGTATCTTTCAGGAGCTGAACACTTTCGACCAGCGAACAGGCTTATCTCTGGAAAAGATGATGGGTGTCCCGGGAAAAATTGAATATATTACTATTCTCGGTCAGCACATTGATGCCCATAAATGGTATCTGAGTGAACGTCTGAATAGAGAAATTCTGCTGCGTGAGGCTGCCCGTGACTGGTATCGCAATATATTCCTGCCTGTCTGCAGCGAATTGCGGCAGGAGAACATCCTGGAGTATTTCCCGGGCAAGACCGCTGCCGATCTCTATGTGGAGATTATGACCCATAAATATTTTGAAGCCAGTAAAGCCGGGCACGATATTCCCCTGGAAACTGCCATAAAAAACTATTGCCAGAATTTCGGGCTGGACATTTCCATCTCCTCCAGAATCAGGAATATTATCGAAAAATTCCTGAAAATATTCGAGTAACAGGGAGGATCATTTGCAGTTGAGAAGAGCCAGCGGTATTTTAATGCACCTTACTTCACTACCCGGAGAATTCGGGATAGGCAGCCTGGGCCGGAACGCCCGGGATTTCATAGATTTTCTGTCCGCTGCCGGACAACGTTACTGGCAAATCCTGCCTACCGGGCCTACCGGGTACGGAGATTCCCCCTATCAGACCTTTTCCGCTTTCGCCGGCAATCCTCTGCTCATCGATTTTGAGGAACTGGTCACTCAGGGCTGGCTACTGCCTGATGATTTACGTGACCACCCTGAATTTCCAGCTAACAGCATTCCCTACGGAGAAGTTATCAATTACAGATTTCCCATCTTGCGTCAGGCTTACAGTAGATTTCAACCTAACCGGGATTTTGAAGATTTTTTAAAAAATAATTCCTTCTGGCTGATGGATTTTTCCCTGTTCATGGCTCTTAAAAATCACTTTCAGGGGCAACCCTGGCAATCATGGCCGGAGGAATACAGGAAAAGGGATCAAGCATCTCTGCAGGAAATTCAAACGGAATTATCTGATGAGATCAGATACCAGCAGTTTCTGCAATATCTTTTCTTCCGGCAATGGTCTGCCCTGCTGGCCTATGCCCATAGCAGGAACATCAACATTATCGGTGATATACCTATTTTCGTAGCCATGGACAGCGCCGATGCCTGGGCTCATCCAGGGATATTCCAGTTCGATGCAGACTGTAATCCTTTATATATTGCCGGAGTGCCACCGGATTTCTTCAGCGAGACCGGCCAGCTCTGGGGCAACCCGCTTTATAATTGGGAGGAACTGCAGAGAAACGGTTACCAGTGGTGGAAAGACCGCTTTCGGCTTATCCTGCAGCTGGTCGATCTGGTCAGGGTTGACCATTTCCGGGGATTCGCCGGTTACTGGGCAGTGCCTTACGGTGAAAAAACTGCCATCAAGGGAGAATGGTTACCTGCTCCAGGCCAGGATTTGTTCAATAAATTAAAATCGGAATTCGGTGAATTACCTGTGATAGCGGAAGATCTGGGTGTGATCACCGAGGATGTTGTTGCTCTGCGGGATGAATTCGGTTTTCCGGGAATGAAGATATTGCAGTTCGCCTTTGGCTCCGACGAGAGTAATCCCTTCCTGCCCCATTTGTACCCGGAG
>JAFGEH010000061.1 GCA_016931665.1 Candidatus Cloacimonadota bacterium
CCGATGGCTGTGTAATCCATCCGCTTGTCACTGCCTATGTTTCCGGCTACCAGTCGCCCGGAATTGATGCCGGTTCTGGTCATAATATGCAATTTATCATCTGTGGTCAGATCTTTCTTTCCGGCGAGTTCCCGACGCAGGACTTTATGGGCATAGGCGGCTTCGCAGGCCAGCAGGGCATGGTCTGCACGAGCTATGGGCACCCCGAACAGGGCCATGATCCCGTCACCGGTATATTTATCCAGCATGCCTCCGGAGTTCATGACCATGCCGGTGAGTTTCTGAAAATAGCGATTCAGGTCTTCCACCAATTCCGTGGGTGTTTTCTTCTCAGAGATGGTGGTAAAGTTATAGATATCAGTGTAAAGTACTGTGGCATTGATCTCTTCCCCGCCCAGCTGCACTTGATCAGGATCTTCCTCCAGCTGTCTGATCACATCCGGATGCAGGTAGCGGGTAAAGATCTTCCTGATCTCACGGCGCGATTTTCCTTCCAGCAGGAAACTGATGGTCACGATCAGTAGATATGCTACAATGAAACCAATAATATGATAACCAAGATCAGTTAGTATCCGGAAATGTTTCCAGAGTAGGAAATCATAGGCAACAATCAGCAACAGAAGCATAAGCAGGGTCAGATTGCCGGGCAGTGCCCGCAGATGGGTAATGGCATAAAAAATTATAAAAATGATCAGCCAGGAAAGCAGAAAACCAATACCGGACGGAACCGACCTGACGAAGTCACCCTGCAGATAGTTACTGAGGCTGGTAGCCCAGATCTCCATGCCGGGCAGGATTTTGGTGTACGGGTTGGTTTTCAGGTCCAGCAATCCTGCTGCCGTTGCTCCGATAATGATATATTTATCCCGAAATACCGTCGGTGGAATTGACGGAAGTCGCCCGTAAGCATGGGCGGAAGCCGCAGCAATCACCGATTGAAAGGAAAAATAGCGGAAGGGGCTTTCTCCCCCTCTGGAACCGTACCAGTTGATCAGATAATTGCCTTCAGCATCTATGGGTATTTTCCTGGAACCCGCCTGCAGAGTCCGCTGCCTGAACCTGATTTTCTTTTCTGCTACCCGGGTGTTGAACCACGCGCTGAAAGCCATCTGCGGTAGTGACAGGCCGTGTAAAGGGTGGATCAGGGGAACCCGCCGCAGAACGCCATCCCGGTCCGGTTCAACATTGATCACGCCGATGGAATTAACTCCTGCCAGGAAGATCTCGAGAGGGGCGATAAGTCCGTGGAAAGGCCTTCCAGGATTGGCTTCCGGATTCTGCAGAGGAAGCGAAAAGGCGGTCAGGTCCCGGTCGGTATCCAGGCTGTCCCGGGAAAGCTGTACCCCCAGAAAGACATTGCCGTTGGCAGCGATGGCATCAGCAAAAGCACCGTCAGTTTCTTCGGCATAGGTTTCTTCCCGGTCGATATCCGGTTCGTAAAACTGCATATCGAAGAGAACAGCCGCTGCGCCCCCAATAGTAAAATAATCTACCAGATAACCGTAAAAATCACGCGGCCAGGGCCAGCTTATTCCGTTATCGCGAAAATAGCGCAGACTCCCATCATCAATAGCGATGATCACAACGTTGCTGTCCGCCCTTTCCGGAATCGGTACCAGCCGGAAACGGTAATCCACCAGCTTCAATTCCATTTCCCGCAGAAAGGAAGATGTATTGAGCAGATAGAGCAGAAAAGCCAGCAGCAACGAGAAGCTCAGCAGAATATACCATTTCTTGTATAATCTGGAAAATTTCAACCGGACCTTAATTTTTTTCATGCGATAATTTTCCATTTTTCAATCCCGCTTGTCCAGAAATTTTAAGGAGATTCTCTCTTCAGATATTAAGTACCATTCTTCATTAAAAAAATTCACTGGTTTTAATTGACAGAATGTTTTCTCAAAGCTTCCTGTAAATCCTGATCAATCAAACAGGAATGATAATATGAAATATCGGGTGGGGATCTGTCAATTCCAGCCGCAATTAATGGTGCCGGATCTGAACCGGTTACGGCTGAACAGGTTTCTCTCCGGCCTGCAGGCAGATCTGATAGTACTGCCGGAGCTGACAGTTTCCGGTTATGTCTTTCAGAACAGGGAAGAAGTGGAGAAAGTGGCTGAAGATGCCCGGCAGGGTCCCACGGCTATCCTCTTTCGCCAACTGGCCAAATTGAACAATACATCTTACGTTCTTGGATTTGTCGAAAGTCAAAGTGACAGGATCTACAATTCCGCCATGCTGGTAAATCCGGATGGCCAGATTCACATTTATCGCAAGACCCATCTCTTTCTGGAAGAGAAGAACTGGTTCACACCCGGAGACAGCGGTCTGCAGGTGTTTCCTGCCAAAGACGGTGTAAAAATTGGCCTGATGATCTGTTTCGATTGGATCTTTCCGGAAGCAGCCCGTACTCTCGCTCTGAAAGGTGCCCAGATCATTGCACATCCGGCCAATCTTGTCCTGCCCTGGTGCCAGAAAGCAATGTTGATCCGTTCTCTGGAGAACCGGGTTTTCACCCTTACTGCCAACCGCATAGGCCACGAAAGGAATGGCGACCGGGAACTCTCTTTCACCGGGATGAGCCAGATCACAGGAATCCAGGGTGAGATCATCAAACGGCTGGGTAACCGGGGCGAAAAAGTTTTTATAACTGAAATCGATCCGGAGGAAGCTCTGGATAAGAAAGTAACTCCCCGCAATGATATCCTGCAGGACCGCCGACCGGAATTGTATCTGTAAAATGCTCAAATATATCTTATC
>JAFGEH010000062.1 GCA_016931665.1 Candidatus Cloacimonadota bacterium
CAGGTGACTTACCTCTCTGCCGACCGGGATGGTTTGATTGACCTGGAACAACTGCAACGCTCTCTCCGGCCGGATACTATCCTGTTCATGACTACCCTGGCCAATCATGTCACGGGTGCAATACAGCCCCTGGGCAGGATCAGAAAAATCCTGAATGATGCGGGGCACCCCATAGCCTTGATGGCGGATGCCTGTGAAGCCTATGCCCGGATGCCGATTGATGTTAAAGATCCCGCTATCGACCTGATGTCGGTAAGTGCCCACAAGATTCACGGGCCACAGGGTGTGGGTGCACTATATGTTAAGAAGGGCACCAATATCGGCCTGATCAAGCATGGGATCACCCGGTTGGATACCCTGGAAACAGGTGGCATCAGCATGGCCGCCATAGCCGGCTTCGCCAAAGCTGTTGAGCTGGCTTTTACCGATCTGCCTGGCAAAATCAAATATCTGAAGGAATTGCGCGATCATCTTCTGGAGCGGATCGAATCAAGCATACCTCATACCATGCTGAACGGCCCCCGGGGCGAGAGCCGGATCAGTCACAATCTGAATGTCTCTTTTTCCTATATTGAAGGAGAGGCTATCATGATGATGCTCGATCTGAATGGGATACTGGTTAATACCGGCAGCGCCTGTGCCTCCCAGGGATTGAAAGCGAATTACGTGCTGATGGCCCTGGGCCGTACTCATGAAGAATCCCATGGTTCCATTAAATTCACTCTAAGCCGTTACAATACCAGAGAAGAGATCGATTACACCGTTGATCAGCTGGCTGCTATTACCACCGAACTGAGGTCAAGAAGTCCATTATATAACAAGGAGTAGAGATGCAGTATTCCCAGAAAGTCCTGGATCATTTCATGAAGCCGCATAATGTGGGAAAAATAGAAAATCCCGACGGTTTAGCCACTGAGGGGAGTCCCGCCTGCGGTGATCAAGTATCAATTTTTTTAAAGGTAAATCCTGATACTCAGGTAATTGAGGACATTAAATTTCAATCTTACGGTTGTGCCTCCAATATAGCCACCGCTTCCATCATCACTGATATGGCCAAGGGCAAGACTATTGACGAAGCCCGGCAGATATCCTGGAAAGCGGCTGCTGATGCCCTGGATGGACTGCCTCCGGTCAAGATGCATTGTTCAGTACTGGCAGTGGACACCCTCAGGAAAGCCATCAGGGATTACGAAGTTAAACATCAGCTGGCGAATGCTGAGGAATTCAGTAAGGATACTATAATTGAAGAGCTGAAGAAAGTGATCTACCCGCAGGTCGGCGAGGATATCGTTACTTTGAAGATGGTCAAATATGCCGGATTTGAAGACGGGGTTGCTATTATCGATCTCGAGATCCCGAAGTTCGATAAATACCGCGATAATGTGGCCGAAGAGATCCGGGAGCATCTGGAACATTACCCAGAGATCAAAGACATCAAAATCACGATGTAAGACTCAGCCAGTTCTAAGCGTATTTGATATCATCCCACTCTATGAATTTATAAAGATCAATTTATTTTGTTTTAGCCAGGATATAGATGAAGAAAGGGCATCCCAGCCAGGCAGTGACGATGCCTACCGGTATTTCCACCACAGCAACATGCAGGGCCAGCAGATCACAGATCACCAGCAGGAGAGCGCCGCCCCAGGCAGCCATAACAATCCCCCCTCGTTTGTTTCCCCTTAAAATCATCCTGGTCAGATGAGGTACTATCAAACCGATAAAACCGATGATGCCGGCATAAGCCACAATCGCTCCCGTCAGTAGTGATGCTATCAGAAATATTCTGAAGCGCAGTTTCCTGATCTCAACTCCCAGACTCAGGGCTGCCAGGTCCCCGGATGCCATGATCTGCAGCTGACGATCGTAATGAAAGAGCACCAGCATCAGAAAGGCTGACAGGGCAAAGACCACCAGGAATATATACCATTCATTATGACTGAAAACATGGCCCAGATTACCCATGAGCACATTAATGATATTTCCTATATCCTGCTGGTTGAAGTACATGATCAGAGAAATCAGGGCTGAGAAAAACATCCCGACTATTATACCCGACAGCAGAAGCCGGGTGTTATTGAAATAGCCTCCCAGATGAGCCAGGGCCCAGACCAGAGACATGGTAAGCATAGCTCCGATGAAACCCAATAAAGGCATCAGCAGGTAGAAACCGGCTACACCGGCCAGGATACTGCCAAAGGCAGCCCCGGATGAAATACCCAGAATATATGGTTCTGCCAGCGGGTTGTTCAGCATGATCTGAAAACTGTAACCCACACCTGCCAGCACAAATCCTGTGAGCAGGGCAAGTAGCAGGCGGGGCAGACGCAGAGAGAAGAGAACGTGTGATCCCGGCTGCCCGTAGGCCAGGTAAACAAGAACTGTCAAAATGGTTATCACCAGGAAGATGATCAGATCACGCTGGCGCATGGAATAATTCCCTCAGCCTTTTAATGCCTTCCAACGCCCTGGGTGTAGCTCGCAGGATCAGATCAGGATTAATATCTTCTGTTGTATAGATACGGCCGTTACGACAGGCGCTGATAACTTCCCAGCCTTTACGGGAAGCCACGGTCCGGGCATCTACACCCGGATAGGTTACTATGATGATTTCCGGGTCCAGATCAACCACTTTTTCCGCTGAAATTCGACTGTATTCCCGGGGAAGATCGGGGAAAACATTCCTGCCTCCGGCCAGGCTGATCAGTTCACCCACGAAAGAGCTGTCAGAAACACTCATCAGAGGCGACCCATAAATCTCCACGAAGACCCGCGGCCTATACTCGGGAATGGCAGCGCTATAACAGGCTAACTGTTCCTGCAGAAACCTGCGGAGAGAATCGGCTGTTGCTTCTTTCTGCAGCAGAAGGCCGAGTGCGGCGATGGTGGCATCCAGCTGGGAAATACTCTGCGGATAAAAGGGCGCCACCGGAATATTCAGTTTGGCCAGTTCATTGGTAATATGCTGCTGTTCGAGTCCGGAAGTGAACACCAGGGTAGGAGACAGGTTTACAATCTTTTCCATATCCACTGCTCCGAAATTGCCGATTTTGGGTAATTCTTTCAAGAATGGCGGGTAATCACATTCGATGGTTACACCGGCAATCGGGTCAGGACCGGCTAAAATCGCCACCAGTTCAGCGAGTTCGGGAGAAGTAATCACATAGCGCGGCCCGTCCTGCCCTGCCGCATTACTGCAGCCGGAAACCAGACACAGAAATACTGCGGTAAAAATGATTGATAACAGATAATTAACGCTTCTCAAAAAACCGATCCTCCTTTATCGGATCAAGCTCCGATACAGGAGGATCAAGTTCTTTCCCGATACCATGCTCCGTAGATCGGTAAAAAACCTAATGGCAGGTTTCCTGGCTGGCAGCCGGCATTTTTCCGAGCCTTCCCATTGTTATTCACAACAGTGACTCGAAAGCCAAAACAGCTGCTTACAGTGGCGGAGACCGCTCCCGATTCGCACGGGATTCCCTTTCACTCCTGCACCATTAAGCCGCAACCAGAATGTAATACTGGCCTAACCTGTCAAGCATATGTTCAGCAGAATGATATGTTCATTTTTCAAGCGGTTCGGTGGTAATTTCTAATAAAAATTGAAATAGAATCTATCTGTTAACTACTGTTTTCAGAATTTCCAGATAAAACCGGCTCCCAGCCTTAGTGGTTCTGTGGGCAACAGTGGCAGGGGGGTATTTTCTCTGTCCAGCAGATTGAAACCTTCTACGATCAGATCGAGGTTCCGGAACAGCTGGTACCGGCAGCGCGCCTGCAGGGAGATGATCGGATCCATCTTATCCCCCACCTGTGTTTCAGCACCAGAGCTATATTCAGCCTGAATATCAATCCCGGCTTTCCCCGGATTCAGAGAAATACCCCCTGTGATTTGATAATCCGGCAGGAAGGGAATATCTTCAGCGGGAAGATAATAATTTCCTTCCAGAATGATATTACCTGATTCCCGATAATAACCGGCCTGCAGCTGAAACTTCTGTTGTTCAAAATCTACCGGCTGCAACGAGTAAATCCCGGAAATTTCAGTATAAGAAAGATAATCCCGGTACGAGGAATATGTATAGCCCAGGGCAAACCTGAGATCGGTTTCATAGATCAGCATAGCTGTGGCATTCAGGGGTATTTTGGTCTGCAGCTGGCTGCTCAGCAGGGACTGGAAAGGCTGGTTGTTCAGATGATCATAACGGGACCAGGCAGTAATTCGCGGATCATTCTCCAGCAACAGGGAAAAACCCGGCAGGATATGATAGCTGCCATTAAAGATGAGAGAAGGGTATACATGCAGGGTATCGGCTCCCAGCCAAACACCAAGTTGGTCGGAGTAAGGAAATCCCCGGCTTAATATAGCCATTTCGCCGCTGACAGTCTCCTTTAAGAGGCCAAAGCGGTTCTCCATCATAAATTCCCTGTACTGAAGTTTCAGATGAGAACG
>JAFGEH010000063.1 GCA_016931665.1 Candidatus Cloacimonadota bacterium
AAATCTGCCATGAGAACGCCGTAAGTCTGGTAAAGGTAGAGGGCATGTTTGCCGAACAGGTTATTTTCAAAGGCAGCCGGGTTATTCTGATCCAGAAAATCATCCCGGTAATGGAGCCGGCCGGTATTGACATCGAATTTATCCTGATTCAGATATTTTCCTCCGCCATCGCCTTTGGTGAAAAATAGATTGGTCATCAGCAGCTGTTCTTCCGAAATTTCCCATTTATCACGGAGGGAAATCTGGGGTTTGAAATAGTAATTTTCCTGATAAGGGTGATTGTTTCTGTTATATTCGCGGCCCAGGGTTTTCATCAGGTTGCGGTCGGATTTGAAATAGACCTGATTATGTTCCTGGGGCGCTCCGATAAAGCTGAAATTGAGGGTATGGTGATGCAGCACGCTCTGGGCTTCAACTCCGAAGGAATAGCCGTCATAATTGGTTCCCGTGATGTAGGAATCACCTGCCTTGCGTTCCAGCATCAGATTATAATTGAATTTTCCGCGGTAAAGATTTCCAGAATTATAGCGGAAAACAACGTTGTAATTATAAGGATTATAGCTCGAGATATTACCTTTACCGTCTGCCACATCTTCTTCGGTAAGGAATCCGCCGAACGATGAGCGGACAGAGAACTCCCGGTCGGGTGTAGAGCCGATAGTCTCGATATTGAGAGAACCACCGAAAGCGCCGGAACCGTAGAGCGATGAACCCGCACCCCGCTGAACCTGCACGGATTTTACATTGGAAGAGAGCCCCGTCCAGTTGGACCAGTACACTTTCTGGCTTTCGGGGTCATTTACGGGGATACCGTTGATAAGCACCTGGATTTTATCGGCATCAAAACCACGCATGGTGATCTCCGCTTCTCCGATACCGGTGCTGCTGGCAAAGAGTCCCGGGACATTGACCAGCAGCTGTGGGATATCATCGGTTGTGTATTTATCTGAGATCACTTCCTGGCTGATATCGGTGAAGGCAATGGGTGTTTCCCGTTTGATAGCCCGGGTGGCATTCACACCTATACCTTCGATCCTGATCTTATCGATCTCAAGAACAAAATTTACCAGTACAGTTTCGTCATCAGCAACATTTACAGGTGAAGATTGCGTCTGATAGCCGATAAACCGGGCATGTACAGTGTGGTTCCCGGCTGGGATATCTTTTAGAATGTAGGTGCCATTGCTCTGAGTATAGGTTCCGGTCTGAGAATCTTCCAGAAAAACAGCAACACCATCCAGGCCTTTTCCGGTGTCGGCACTGGTTACCTTTCCGGCTATCTTGCCCGTCTGGGCCAAACCGGATAAGTGATACATGAATATTAAGATCAGACCTGCCACAACTTTTTTCATATCTCCCTCCCGCTTGTATTCATAGCTCCTGAAAACTTAATTTTTCCTGTTTCATGTCAAGGAATTGTTCTCTGTCTTCTGATCTCAGGCTATTCCTTAAGAGGCTGTTTCCTCTTTGGTTTCCCCCATAGTTCGGAAATAAAAAAACCATCAGGCAAAAAATTATAAAAAAATAAGAGAAAATAATATTTAATAGCTTGACACAGATCTGCAGGATTCGGGAATTGACCTTAGAAGTGATTAGTAAGAAAGTTTCGATATAGGCAGTAGTTACTATTCGTTTATATTCCGGAAGTTGCCAAGCTAAATCACCCGGGTATAAAAACCCGAAAAAAAAGAGGAGTAAGAGTATGTCTAAAGGAACAGTTAAGTGGTTTAATGATCAGAAAGGATTCGGTTTCATCGCTGCTGAAGATGGAAAGGATTATTTTGTTCATCACACCGGAATCACAGGTTTCGGAAGAAAATCACTGCAAGAAGGTGCTGAAGTAGAATTTGAAGTTGAAGACAGCGACAAAGGCCCCAGGGCCGTTAACGTCACTGAAAAATAAACTCATCGACACACTGCAGTAACCTAGCCCGGCAACCAGCCGGGCTTTTTTTTTGTGGGAAAGGCAGAAGAAAGAATATAGAATTCGGGAGTCAGAATTAAGAATATAAGAAGTACTGTCATCCTGTCAGGCGTAGAGCAGCGTAGACAGGCTTGCCGGGCGTAGCGTAGCAAAGACTGGCCTGATCGGAAAATAAGATGGGAAACCTTGGGCACTTCGTTACGTTCCGAAAGTTTATCGGTACTACTCAGTTTATCAGCCTTTTCGATAAACCCCTTATTCGCTTTTTCACTTATCCGTATCTTCACTACATCATTCCTTTACTTGAGCTTTAGATTTTATCCTTTGAGCTGCAGGCTTCCTGTATTGATCAACAACGGCACCTTAACAAAAAATAAATTTTGACCATTATCCCTATTATTATTTTCTGGTATCAAATAAATTGAGAGGTTAAAAATGAAAAAATCATCCATCTTCATAATTACCATATCGCTTGCGATCATAACTTCTCCCCTGCCGGCTGAGGAGATGACAGATCCTTTTCGGAGCTATCTTGCCAACCAGAATATTGAGAATTTCAGAATTGCCCTTGATCATTACCAAACTCAGACTGATTCCAGCCAGGTGATCGCTGATAATCTGAAACTGGCCTATCTGTATTATCTGGAGCTGGACAGAACATTGAATCTGATCGGTGAAGAGATTGATGATCAATCCTATGGAATCAGGTTTCAATTTGCCAATCTACTGCTGGAACTCAAGCGTTTCGAAGAAGCGATCCCCCTGTATGAAGCTCTGAATGAAGCTGCGCCCGACTGGTCATGTCCCTGGCGTCATAAAGGGGAAGCACTGTATAGTTCAGGAAAGCTGGCAGAAGCCGAGATAGCCTTGTTGAAAGCAATCGAGACCAGAGTTGAGCATTATGATGCTTATGCCTGGCTGGCGGAAGTACAGAGGGATTTAGGTAAAAACAGAGAGGCTCTGGAAACACTGGAAACAGGCCTGAGCTACAAGGGCAAAGATATTGAAGATCCGGAGGAAGAAGTGGCAGATGAAGATGTTCAGTTTCTTTACCTGGAATTACTACGGATCAATGGATCAACAGCGAAGGCTGCGGAACTGGAATCAAGTCTCCGGTTAAGATATCCTGATGATCCCCGCTTAATTCAGGATTAGATTACATTTAATCGATGGATTGACAAGTTCGTTGACAGAAGATCCGGCGACCGGATTCTTCAGATACACTCATACTAAGCTTTTACACTCCTGATCCTTATATATTCTGGCTTTCTGCCGATATTAACCCTGCTGGAACGAATCTTGCGCCTTGCAAGTAAAAAAACCGACAGGAGTAGTTTAATGTTCAGAAATGTTTTGTCCGGATTAATATTCACCATCCTGCTTTTAGCAATTCCCTTATCAGGTGAAGATATGGTTTTAGTCCGCCTCAGTGATCCTGATCCGCTTCTGGTGAAAGAAATGCTGACGGCCGGTGAGGACATAGTTCTTCAGCAACCCGGTGAATTCATAGACCTGGTACTGCCGGTCAGCAGATATCAGGAAATGCGCAGTGCAGGATACAGACTGACTGTTATCCAGACCGAGCAGGAAATGAAAGATAACCTGGCTGCCGGACGTGATCTGAACGGTTACCGGAATTACACGGAGATATTCGAGCATCTGCAATTACAGGAATGGATTTACCCCGGTCTCTGCCAGCTGCATGATATCGGAGACAGCCGGGGCAAGGTATATTTCTCAGAGGGAAATGACAATTATGAGGATTTCGATCATGAGATCTGGGCGTTGAAGTTATCCGATAACCCGACGGTAGAGGAAGATGAACCTTCCTTCTATTTTATGGGAGCCCACCATGCCCGGGAACCGATCAGTGCCGAAATGGTTTTAACGATTCTGGACCATCTCCTGGATAATTACGGTTCCGATCCCGCCATCACCAATCTGATCGATAATTCCCAGATCTGGTTCATACCCCTGGTGAATCCGGACGGGCATAAGATCGTATTCGATGAGACCAACATCTGGTACAGGAAGAACATACGGGATAATAACGGGAACGGTTTCATCGATTATGGAGGCTGGAGCGGGTATCCGGACGGCGTTGATCCCAACCGCAATTATGGTTTCCAATGGGGCCTGGTGGGAGCTTCCGATAATCCAGCGGACGAGACCTACCATGGACCGGAATCATTTTCTGAACCGGAAGTGGCAGCAATGAGAGATCTGCTGGCTGCTCATCATTTTGTGGCAGGCATCTCCTATCATACCTATGGCGAGCTGGTTCTCCATCCCTTCGGTTATAATGAGAACATCTGGTCTCCCGACCACGAAGCTTTGAACAATCTGGCTGTAGCCATGGCCATGACCATGCCTGCCGCCGGTGGTGGCTATTACGATCCGGGGCCGGCCTGGGAGCTTTACCCCTGCATGGGAACCACAGATGATTATTCCTACGGAATGCATGGCATCTTCGGTTATACCATAGAGATGGCCACTCAGTTCATTCCTCCGGCCTCCCAGGTGGAAACCATCTGCCAAAACAATGTACAGGCAGCCCTTACTCTGTTGAGCAGGGTTAATCAGGCTGTATTAACCGGTCAGCTAACAGATGCTCAGAGCGGAGATCCACTCATCGCCAGGATTGAAGTGGCAGGGGTGGACGATACCGGTGCAGATAAAGAACCTCATACTTCCAGCTCGCTGTATGGAAGATACTACAGGTTCCTCCTGCCCGGTTCTTATGATGTCACTTTCTCCCAATATGGTTATCTTCCTCAGAGCTTCCCCTCCGTGGTAATTACCGAATCCGGCCAGACTGTTCTCGATGCCCAGCTGGAACCGGCAGCCATTTCCAGTCTGCAGGGCTTCGTGCTGGACCAGGCTACGCAGGAACCGATTACCGAAGCCTTCATTCAGATTCTGGATACCCCGCTGGAACCTGTCTTCTCGGATGAATACGGTCATTTCCAGTTTCCGGAAATTCCAGTGGGTAATTACCTCCTGCGGGTCTCAGCACCACATTTCTCATCCTGGGTAAATGAAATCGAGATCGAAGCTGACGGCAGCCAGTTCAATATACCTTTGTGTTACACTACCTCCGAGAACTTCGAATATATCCAGTTTTCCGATAACTGGCAGTTTTCCGGAAATGCCGACTGGTATCTGGACCAGGATTCCTATGAGGGTTATTCGGCAGCCCGTTCCGGCCAGATCAGCCATAATCAGCTTTCCGCCATGTCCATTACCCTTGATATAACCTCCCCGGGAGAAATTTCTTTCTACCGAAAGGTCTCCTGTGAGGATGATACGAATAATAACTATGATTACCTGGCTTTCCTGATCGATGGCAGCGAACTGGCCAGATGGGATGGGGAAACCGGCTGGGGACTGGTAAGCTATCAGGTTAATCCCGGAACCCGTACTTTCACCTGGCGTTATTCCAAAGATGGCGCTGTGAGTTCAGGACAGGACTGTGCCTGGGTTGATCTGATATCCTTCCCCGCCTATACCGGGATGGATGATGAATCGTTCATAGTCCAGAATTCACCCCGAATTCTGGGTAATTATCCCAATCCTTTCAATCCCGAAACGAAAATCCTGCTCTTCAATCCGGACGAATCGGAGCTTGATTTCAGCATCTACAACAGCAGAGGGCAGTTAGTGAAGACCCTGTACAATGGCAACCTGGCCACAGGATATCAGACCCTGGTTTGGGATGGTAAAACCGATTCCGGAACCACAGCAGCTTCTGGCCTCTATTTTGGAAAATTGAAGAAGGTAAGGCACACCAGCACGATCAAACTGATACTGATGAAATAAACAGGATTTCAGAAAAGCAGCACCCTTCTTAAAAGCATATTGAACAACTCGCCGGACTCGTCAGGCTGGATATCTATTTTCATTATTGACAAATGCTGAGGTTGTTTGAATTTATGAACAAATAATGAAAATAAAAGACGAGGATGTATGAAAAAACTCTATATATTAATGTTTCTTCTCTTAATAATGACAAGCCAGTTGCCTGCTGCCGGCGGTGAAGAGTATTATTTTCGGTTCCGTCCTGATTCGCCTTCCGCTATAACTTATCTCACCAGAATGATCTCAATTGATAATTTCGATGGAAC
>JAFGEH010000064.1 GCA_016931665.1 Candidatus Cloacimonadota bacterium
CCCAGGGCGAACAGGTCGGAGGCCAGTCCGGAAGTATTTTCCAGCTTCAGGTCTGTCTCATAAGCCTGGCGGAAAAACGCTTCAGCTGGTTCCCACTCACTCCGGCAGGTTAACAGATAACCGGAAGTATAGAGGGCATAACTGTACACACCCGGATCAAGCATTCGGCCTTTACGGAAATTCTTATACAGCCCTGGCAGTAATTTTTTCAATTCAGCGAATTCCTGGCTGGAGAAATCTCCTTTAGCCGCCTGTGATAGCAATAGATAAGATAACCTCTGTGCTTCCCATTCCATATTTATTGATTGCCAGCGGGAAGCCAGGCTGATAGCTTTCCGGAAATCCTTTTCCAGATAGGCAATTTCGATAAGGTGCAGGTCTAAAGCGGGTTGCATTTGCTGCATTTCCGATGAGATCAACAGATCCAGATAATCCAGCCATTGCTGGTGATTGAGACTGTCTCCCAGCAGGTAGTACTGTCTGGCTAAGGATAAGCCGGCTTGAACCTTTCCCTGAAGGTGGTCGATGCTGGTATAATCATGGTAAGCTCGGGCATAATAACTGTGAGCCCGGGTATAATCACAACTATTTTCTGCTTTCTGTCCCAGCTGGAAATTTCTATCGGCCTGCTGTCGGGTCTCACCCGTCACATAACGAGGAAGGGAAGAGCAGCTGATCAGCAGGAGTATAACCAGCAGAAAAAGGCTAGTAAATTTCATATTAAAAATCCTCCGGCCTGATCTTGATATTTCTGTTAATATCTCTGGAATCCCGGCTGATCCCCCGGCGGATCAGGGGATGATTGTTGATACCCTGCAGGGTTTTCTGCACGGTTTGCAGTGAGGAACGGCTTTCATACAGGACACCTGAAATCTCGGGTGATTCCTGATTCAGGAATAGCAGCAGGCCGTGCAATTCTGCCAGGTTATCATCCAGTTTCAGCAGAACATTATGCAGAGGCTGGATCAATTCAGTTTTTCCGGGGTCGATCAGGTTGACGGCCAGGCCTGCGGGATCCTGATAGTTTCTGATCAGCGTGGTTGTTTCCGACAGGGCATCATCCAGCCTGACTGTTGTCTGTTCCACTCTGTTATCTAAATTAACCATCAGATCCTGCAGGGTAAGCAGGTCGCTGTTCAGGGTTTCGGTGGCGTTGGCCAGATTGAAGAGTATCCGGAAAATGGCACCCTGATCGGGGTTATTGTCTTTTTTAAGATTAGAAAGAATGTCATCGATATTTTTCAATATGGATGAGATGACATCACCGCTTCGCACGATCTTGTTTTCCAGGAGAAGCTGTTTACCTTCCGGCATATCGAGGGAGGGGATATAGCTGTCTTCGGGCAGAAGTTCACCTCCGGGAGGTCCCTGCAGGAATTCCAGACTACCCCTGCCAGTAATGGGATTGCTGGATTTATTGATGGCGGACTGGGCAATGATCTTTTCCCGGTAATCCTCATATACTACCAGTTCCACGTCGATCAGGTTGTCCTGGTTCAATCTGAATTTTTTAATCCTTCCAATCTCAAAACCCTTAAAATAAAGATTGGTAGTCTGGGATATTCCTCCCGCATCCTGGAAGCGTGTCTGAAAGGAATATTTTTTAACCAGCATCTTCTGGGAAAGAGCCACCAGCACTATTCCCCCCAGCAGAATGATCAGAGCCCCGAAAAAGAAGATACCCACGATTTTATCGGTATGTCTGAATTTAAATTTCATCTTCCACTCCTACCAGATCTGTCAGAGAAATGGTATTTAATTTCTTATCAAAATCGGGATCACTGCTGGACACATCCTGCACGATCCTGCCCCGGTCCATCACCAGCCAGCGGTCTCCCAGAATTTTAATCAGGTCCCTGGAATTGCTAACAATCAGCATACTGATACCCGATTTATGAATTTTTCTCAGCAGTTTAAGGACCAGTTTCTGATTATCCAGATCGAGGTTGAACAATGGTTCATCCACAATCATCAGCCGGGGATGAAGGATTGCTGCCCGGACGAAGGAAAGCAGCTTCTTTTTAACATTGGGCAGGGCAGCCGGGCGTTTATCAAGAATATGGCCCAGGCTGAAATAGGATATAAATTCTTCTATTTCCCGGGTTATCCCGGGTAAATCCAGGCGGGGATTGTGGTATTTCAGCGGTAACAGGAGATTTTCCCTGATATTAAGATTCGACAGCAGTGCCCCTTCCTGAAAGATGAAAGCTATCTGCTGATGAATCTCGTCAATAGTCTCATCCGGACTTTCATAAACATCCCGGCCCAGGAACAGGACCCGGCCATGACTGGGAGGAGTAATACCTCCGATCACTTTCAGCAGAAGGCTTTTCCCGGATTCATAGGTGCCTGATATAATGATGGATTGACCCTCCTCCAGGGTAAAGTCTATATCATCCAGAATTTTTTCATCTTCCAGATACCAGTTTATATTCTTAACTTCCAGGATATTCATATCAGGATATATAAAACATTAAGGTTATCAGTATATCGGCAAAAAGTACAAAGACGATGGAAAGGACAACTGCGCGGATGGTGCGCTGGGGCACTTCCGTGCTGGCGATATTCACTTTCAGGCCCTGATAGCAGGATATGAGGGCGATACCTATCCCGAAGACCATGGATTTAAAAACACTGATCAGGATATCCAGGAAGGATAATTCTGCAAACAAGCGGGAGAAGAAGAAATTGAAATTGATCGGAGAAAAGAAGGAAGAGAACAACCATCCTCCCAGCAGGGCAACCAGATTGAAATAGATAGTGAGAGTGAAAGTAGCCACCACCACACCTACCAGGCGGGAGACAACCAGATAGGAGACCGGCGAAATCCCGAAGGAAAGCAGCAGGTCTATTTCCTGGTTCACTACCATATTCCCCAGCTCGGTGGAGATGGCAGTCCCGGAACGGGCAATAACGATCAGGGCTGTGAGAATACTGCTTAATTCCCTCACGACCACGGTTACCAGGATCACATATATCAGATCACCCTGGCCGAAATTACCCAGGATGTTGTTTCCCTGCAGGATGATCAAACCTCCGATAGTCAGAGCGAGAAAACTGATAAGGCCGAGGGCTTCATAGCCGGTGAACATGATCTGGCGCAGGAGAACTGTGAAGCTGGCCTGGCGCTGCCTGGTATATGTTAACAAACGACGCCAGGTTTCAGCGGTAAAATGGATGAATTCCAGAAATCCGTTCATTTCACGTCTGCTCCAGACAATCAGAGATGATACAGGATTCATCTTATCCCTGTAGTTTCTTAAGCAGCCAGGCCATATTCTTTCCCAGAATTTCCATGGTTTTTACGCCTTCATCATCCTGAAGGACATCTCCCCGGTCGCGACCAATTCCCAGATTCCAGTATTGAGAACCGGGGATTATCATCTGTGATACCAGAAAGAAATGGTTGATGGAATCAAAGGAATGGATGGCTCCGGCCCGGCGCACGGCAATTACCGCTGCACCCGCCTTACGGGCGAACAAACCGTCGTTTGCCATTCCCACGTACCCGGTTCTATCCAGGAAGGCTTTGATTTCCGGTGTGATATCTGCAAAAAAAACAGGAGATCCGATCAGAATACCATCCGCTTCCACCATTTTACCAATGCAATCATTGATCATATCATCCTGTATGATGCATTTCCGGTCCTTGTTTTCACGACATTGGCGGCATCCCGTGCAACCGCGAAGAAGATTTCCTCCCACCTGAACAAGCTCTGTTGCGATTCCTTCCCTGTTCAGCTCCCGCAGGACAATATTCAACAAATCCCTGGTATTGCCATCAGCCCTGGGACTGCCGTTGAAAGCTATAACCTTCATGTTTTTTCCTCCGCCTGAAATAAACGCCAGAAAACCTCTAATCCGATATCTATGGCAGCATCAGAAGGTAGAAATCTACTGGAATGCAGATCCTGTTTTTCACCAGTGTCCGTACCAAGCCAGAAGAGAAGCCCGGGATAAAGATGGGTAAAGAAGCCAAAATCCTCACCGGTAAATACTCTTTCTGTTTCCCGATAATTGATATCGTTATTCTGAACAACCTGCTTTAATTGCTCAACCAGGATGTGATTGTTGTAGACATGCCTGTAATAGGCTTTATAGATAACCTCGGATTGCAAATCGTAAGACCCGGCAGCCTGGGCAGCAGAAACTTCGATCAGACGGCAGATGAAATCCATGTGTTTATCCTGATAGGTTCTGATCGATCCTTCCAGGCTGCATTCGGCTGCGATGGCATTCATCACTGTACCGGCCTGCATCTTCCCGAACTCACAGGCTACTTCATCCGCTGCGGGGAATTCCAGTGCCAGTCTCTGCTTGAACTGGCTGTAGAACATCACGCCGGCAGCCAGGGCATTTCTCCCCTGTTCAGGAAAAGCAATATGGGCGCTGCGACCGTGAAAAAGTACATGAACTTCGTGGGCATTGGCAAAAAAGATACCCGGTTTACTGGCAACCCAACCTAAAGGAAGGGTTCCGTTGACATGCAGAGCATAAGCCGCCTTGATCTTGAAATTATTGAGAATGCCAGTCTTGATAATCCTTTCGGCTCCTCCCCTGCCTTCTTCGGCAGGCTGGAAGAGAAACAGCAGATTGCCATTAAGATTATATTCAATGACTCTCTTCATCAATCCGATCAGAATCGTCATGTGAATATCATGTCCGCAGGCGTGCATCAGGCCCGGATGAATCGAACTGAATGCACAATTCGTTTCTTCCTCAAGCGGCAGGGCATCCATATCTGCCCGGAATAAAACATAAGGCCCTGATCCGTGGTGATATTCAAATAGGATGCCAGGAAATTCAAAGAGGTGGACCTTGAGAGTATTCTCTTTCCTGAATAAATCCAATATATAAGCCTGAGTCTTCTTCTCTTCGAAACCCAGTTCAGGTATACGGTGCAGGTCTTCTCTGATCCTGATAAGGTTCAATCCCGACTCCTTGGATAATTTTGTATTATTAGGAAGATGGAGTGAAATTTGTCAAACTTAATAATACGGATCCGCTTGAAACCATAAGAAAGCAAAGCAGATAGAATACATCATTCTACGCAGCTACGCCTGCTAAGCCAGAACGGAACAAGAATATAGAAATCAGGAGTTTACACAAAAAAATGGACACTACCGAAAGTGGCAAACATGCTGTCACAAGTGGCAGATTTAGGTGTCACTTTTTAGAAGATTCCGGAGTTTTTTAACTTGTGAACATAATCCTTGGTAAGATGGCGCCCCCGACACGACTTGAACGTGTGACCCACGGTTTAGGAAACCGTTGCTCTATCCTACTGAGCTACGGGGGCCTTTTTGATGTGAGATAAAAATTTCCAGTCTGTCCCGGTGTCAAGAAATTGGTTGGAAGCAAGGTAATACAGCATGTTATTGATTCCCATTCTCTTTTCTGGATATAACTTCAAAATGAAAAAGCCGGTTCCCTGAAGAACCGGCTTTCCTTTATCAACAGCCAATTATTTCAGCAGGATCATCTTCCTGGTGGAATTATATGTCCCACTCTGCAGCTTGTAGAAATAAACCCCGGAAGTGACAGGATTCCGGTTGTTATCCCTGCCGTCCCAGGTCAGTTCATGATAGCCGGCTTTCTGTTCACCGGCAAACAGATTGCGTACGATCTGTCCCCTCAGGTTGTAGATCACAAGATCCGTATAGCCATCCTCTTTCAGGCTGAAGACTATCTTAGTGTCCGGATTGAACGGATTGGGATAATTACCTTTCAATTCTGTTCTGAGTACCAGATCGTCTCCCGCTCCGGTCCCGGTGTAGGTAAAGGTAAGCTGAACTATTGATGATTCTTCAGCATCGTCGTAGACTGCAGATACTCCAGCGGTATATTCCTGGCCATGGACAAGGTCCGTATACTGGTACTGAGTATCGGTGATCCCGGTGGCCAGAGGGGTTTCCATATCATCGAGGTAAACGTTGTAGCTGGCAACTTCCCTGCTGGTGGTGCAGAAGTAGACATGAACATCATCCGCATAGAAGAGCGGGACCTGCCCGGCTGCTCCGCCACCCCAGATGTTCATGGCTTCCAGCTGATTCAACCCGGCACTGCCGTTGGCCTGCAGGCTCCATTGCCAGGAGTGGATCAGATTGCCGTCAATATAGAATTCTGCCATATCGTTATCCATATCGATATAGGCAGAACATTCCACCCAGGTATCAGGGATATAGGTGGTGGAAGCTGAATTAGTGCCACCGGCATTGATATCTATTAATCCGGTATCGCGGAAATAGACTTCCAGCGCCCATTGGTTGGACCCGCCATTATCATCCAGGTCATGCAATAAATTGAAGTAACCGCAATGTCCAGCTGGAACATAGATCATCAGGTCTGCCATATAAACCCCGGAATTCAGTGTACCCAGAGGCAATACCTGATCGTTATCGGTCACCAGTTTCAATGATTGGGTGCCACTGTAAGCCTGCTCATCACTGATGGTACCGTCTTCGAAACCACCGGGGGCATTACTCCAGGTTGTCCATTCGGGGTTAACATCAGCCAGATAGTCTCCCACGCTGTAGCCCTCAAAATCATCCAGGAAATCCAGCGGTTCATAAGGTGGGCTCCAGGTCAGCAGTCCGGTATCAGAATCTATCTGAACATCATCCGGAGGATAATAGGTTATATCACTTTCCACGGCATAATAAATGGTGGCATTGGTTACCTGATGTCCGCCATCACCATAGCTGTCTACCATATAGAGATCCCAGGTTCCCAGCATATTTTCTCCGGAGAAATCATAAAGGAAGAACTCCAGGTCTACAATATCGGTATTAACTGACTGATATAATTGAATATCGGTTCCAGCGGGAGACGTAAGATGCAGACTGCCTTCCGAAGCATAATCCACACTGTGCCAGGTAAGTGTCAGCCGGACATAGATCAATTCATTCGATTCCGGGACATCTATCTGGGTCCAGCCTAAATCGGTAAGAGAATTGCTGTAGGGATTCTGATTATTGGGATAGACCTGCTGAGGAGGGCTGTCCTCAATTTCATAAGCAATTTCGGAGGTGGGTGGAACCACGATCACTTCAAATTGCGAAAAAGCCACATCAACATCGGTATTACCCATGAGTTCGATGGTTGAAGTGCCAAAATTTTCATAGGAATTAAGGATAAGGTTGTTACCATTGAGTTCAGCTCCCACCACGGCGGGATCGCTATTGTTCATCAGGGTTACAGTGATGGGATTGCCGAAGGGATCGGCAAAGACGTTGCTGACATCGATTTCCACCTGCTGATTGAACTCCATGGTCTGTTCCGGGATATGGAACAGAGCTATCATATGATGAAAAGTATAGATGGCATCGGGAACGGCATTGATGGCATCGTTCACCGGATTGTCCCCATAAACAACAAGATTGTAATTACCGATAACAGAGAAAAATGGGATATAACCATTGCCGAAATCCCAGTAGAAGTTGTTGATGGCTGCAGAGAAGGGCATATTGCAGCCACTGGCAGTCCAGTCGGTCTGACAGACCAGATAAATTTCTTCAGGATCCTGGGAAGCCCACCAGGCGTTGAGTACCGGCGCCGCCGATACGCACCCGCCTCAGCCATATCCTCCCCAGAAAAAGACCACAACTTTGCCAGCTTCCACCAGCTCAAAGATGGAATGGAATTCACCGTTACTGTCAGTCCAGCTGTAGTCTGTGGTGATTATATCACCTACTTCCCAGATGGCATAAGCTGACGCAGATGCTAACAGCAAACAAATTAACAGCATAAGCACTTTTTTCATATAACCTCCCTGATTTTGGATAATGAAAGGAATTCTTGATTTATTTAATTAAAGGTATCTGTCAGGTAAACGTAGTAAAATAAAAGCAGCAGGGAAACTGACCGTTCCCGTTGGCCAACGTTCAGAAGTATCGTCTGGATTTTCTAATAATCTTCATTTAATCATCCTTCGATTTCCCTGTTAAATTTGCTTTTATTATTTAATCATGTCAATATTTTTTAGCATTCAGCAACTAACAGATTTTCTTGTGAAATCCAGAGCTTTCAGGTGAGCAGATTGGGAGATGATCATAGCCAGAAGCAATAACACGCAGCCACAATAAGCTTTCAGGGTAAGCCGTTCCTGGAGGATGAGAAATCCTCCCACAACAGCAAAGACTGCTTCCATACTGAGCAGGACGGCGGCATGAGCCGGTGGGGCTGTTCTTTGAGCGATCATTTGCAGGGTAAAACTGATCGCAATGGAGAATATCCCAGCATATAGCAGGGGGATAAGAGCGGATTTTACTGCTGCAAAAGAGCAGCTTTCGAAGATAGCGCCAAATCCAAGGCTGAGGAAAGCGCAGATCAGAAATTGCAGGCAGGCAAGTCTGACCGGATGATTTCTCTGCACCA
>JAFGEH010000065.1 GCA_016931665.1 Candidatus Cloacimonadota bacterium
GAAGAAGTATTGTTGAAAAAAGAATCTTAAATAAGATAGGAAGGCTGCTGAAATGCAGCCTTTTTTTATTTTAGAAGATGTTCAACAAGTATTTTTACACCGATCCCAATAAGCATCAATCCTCCCAGAATATCTACTTTCTTACCTAACCTGGTGCCGATTCTATCACCCAGTATAAAGCCAATAAGGCTCAAGCTGAAAGTAACCAGGCCTATGATAATTATGGGTTGAAGTATTGTAACCTGCAAAATGGAAAAACTGATACCGACTGCCAGGGCATCTATACTGGTAGCTATGGAAAGGATGAGCAGAGTCATCAGGTTGCCCGTATTACATTTTTTATCTGGATCGGTAATTGTAAAAGCTTCATATATCATTTTCAAACCAATAAACAATAACAATCCGAACGCAATCCAATGATCAAAAGCATTTATATACTCCCGGAAGCTTAGTCCAGCTAACCAGCCGATCAGGGGCATTACAGCCTGAAATCCTCCGAAAAAAAGAGCAACCTTAAGAGCATGACCTATCCTGAAACACTTCACAGCTACACCGCTGCTGATAGACACGGCAAAGGCATCCATCGCCAGACCGATGCTGATCAATATGATATTAATCCAGTTCATCTCAGTTAGCGCGTACTTTACTCAATTTTAAGTAAAAATTGTGAAAAAAATAATTTTCCAGGGAATATATGATTAAGGCCAGCCAGATAATACTGAAACCGATAATTTTTATCTGGGGAAAAAATTCCCGGAATACGAAAACTCCCAGCAGAAACTGGAGGGAAGGAGCTATATATTGTAATATACCAAGGCTGGACAGGCTTATTCTTCTGGCGCCTGCTGCAAAGAAAACCAGGGGTATGGAAGTTACAATCCCGGCCATGATCAGGTAGAACGTGGTGGATAATTCAGGAACCGGAAAACTCCCCTGGCCCTGTTTAAATCGTATTCCAAGCAGCAGCAGAGCGGGTAGAAGTAAAAGAACAGTTTCCAGAAAGAGTCCTTCCACGGCTTCCAGGGGAGCCAGCTTGCGGAGCAAACCATAAAAGCCGAAACTGATTGCCAGAGTCAAACCAATCCAGGGCAATTTACCCAGAGCAAGAGTAAGATAAATTACACCTAGAGCTGCTATACCTATGGCTATGATCTGCCATGGCCTGAGCCGCTCTTTGAGAATTATTACACCCAGGGCAACGGAAATCAGGGGATTGATAAAATATCCCAGACTGGCATCTACAGTATAGCCTGAATTTACCGACCAGATATAGGTGAACCAGTTGACGGAAAGCAGAAGAGCTGTAAGCATAAAAAACAGTAGTGTTTTCGGTTTCTGAATCAATAATTTTACCCATTTCCATTTTCTCGAGAGTACCAGCAGGAAAAGCAGGAAAGGAACAGACCAGATAATCCTGTGGCACAGTATCTGATCGGCAGGAACTGATGTAAGTTGTTTCCAGAAAAGGGGAAGCAAGCCCCAGAGAGTATAGGCAACAATGGCGAAAAAAGCTCCCTTAGTCATATATTATTAATAAAAATAATCCGTATCTTAATTATGGTGTGCCCGAGTTATCTTCTTCAGTATATCCAGCTGGATTTTCTGGACCTGATGATATTTTGGTGTTTCCAGATTAACATCTTCTACTCCATCCAGCAGGTCTATCAACTGTTGATCGGTCATCTTCTCAGGAATCCGCGATTCCTGAAGCTGCGTCTCCACTTCTTTCTGCCAGTATGATACCTGTGCCTGTTGCTTGGTTAGCAGTCCCAGCTCTTCAAACAGATGCAGCAGGGATTCAAAAAGATCAGAATGCCTGGGATTATGGAAATGGGTTGTCCGCCAGTCATTGGCAATTGCCGAACCGTTAATATCCAGATAGGAGGGCAGGGGCAGGATCACATGAGCCGGATCCGATTCATCAATATGAGTATTAACTGAGACGATGAATTTACTATTCTTGATGATTTTTCTCTGCTCTTCACCAGGTAATTCAGCGTAAAGCATGCTGAAATCAGCCCTTTCCGGCTTCCCGGATTTAACATTAAACCTGAGTATTCCATTCAGGTTTGAGTATAGTGATGTGGCAAAAACACCGGAGCCCTGACTGAAATCGCAGACTATCCCGGCCAGATACCATATTTTTCTGATCAATTCTTCGCTGATCAGATCAATATTATACAGAAAGAGTGTTTTTGTAGGTAAATCAAGCTGGATTGGTTCCAGCGCATCAACCTTTTCGGAATCTTCCTCCTCGGAATCCAGGTCCGGGTCTTCTTCATCGTAATAATTTTCCAGAATCCGGTCGATGATGTCTATCATAGGTTCTTCCGTGAAAAGCTCATCGGCAAAGCGATTGAAATCTCGGTTTTCATTGGTGATTATATATAGTTTCTTGCCTTTTCTCTGTTCGATCCTGCACAGAGTTTTTAATACGGGACTTAGCTTGCCGATTATCACTATTGCCTCAGCAGCTTCCAGATCAGTATAGTCTTTTGGATATAAGGCAGTATTCAATAACTGATCAGTGAATAGTTCTCTGCGGGACAGGGAAACCAGTTGAGCTCCCATTTTTTTTGCTATTGTCTTTAGCATCAGGATCTCTTCGTTGGTAATGGAGGGGGCAAGGTAGATTCTTTTATTCCCGGCAGCCGAGATTTTTTCCTTCAGCAGGTTGATCAACTCAGAAGGGGTACTGAATTCTTCCCAGCAGTCCTCAACTTTTTCCGGGCTGGCCTCCACCCTCTTATAAGGAACAAGTATGCGTTCTTGATTTTCCAGCATCTGCCAGCCGAATTTCCCGGCGAAGCAGAGATTGCGCCTGTTAAAGTCTTCTTCTGCAGAAGGATTGATATAAGCTACTTTGTCGGTCTGCACGTGAATATCAACTGCGCATCCAGTACCGCATAAGCCGCAGTTCTGTTGCACAACAGCCAGTTCATGAGGATTCAGTTTATAATTGATGTTTCTGGGCAGTAAGGCTCCAACCGGACAGACTTCAATACATTTACCACAGGACTCACAGGTAGTATAGGTAAGGCTGTCGCCAAATTCAGGGGCGACATAAGTGGAAAAACCACGGTAAATGTAACCCAATACTCCTGGGCCCTGTACTTCGGCGCAGATCCGCACGCAGCGTCCGCATTTGATACACTTGTTAGGGTCTCTCTGAATAAAGGGGTGGGAAGAATCGATGGGATGTTTGTTCTTATCTCCCCGGAACAGCTCAAGGTTTATGCCATATTCAGTTGCATACTTTCTGAGGTCACAGGTGGAATTAACCAGGCATCCGCATTCCAGACATCTGGCTGCTTCAGCCCTGGCTTCCTGTTCTGAAAATCCCAATTCGACTTCACGAAAATTCTTGATTCTATCTCCTGACTCCAGCTCGGGCATGCGGTACCTGTTGATACGAGGATACTGAGCATACTGCTCAGGATCTACGTCTTTAAGTTTCAGTTCTTTTTTGGCGTCGAATAATTTTACCGGATCGATCAGCATTTTATCGCTTAGATAGCGGTCTATGGATTGGGCTGCGATTCTGCCATCTGCAATGGCTTCGATGGCAGTGGCCGGACCGCGCCTGAAATCTCCACCGGCAAACAGGTTAGCCAGGCCGATATGCATTGTTTCTTCATCAACCACGGCTGTTGACCAGCGAGTGAGTGGGACCACCTTACCCTCGATTTTGTTCTTTTCATCAGCAAGAAAATTTACTTCCGGAGCTTGGGATATAGCTGCGATCATAGTATCAAATTCTTCTACAAAGAATTCACCGGTTGGTTCCGGACGACAACGGCCGCTGGCATCTGGTTCTCCCAGTTTCATTTTCTCCAGCTTGAGAGCAGTTAATTTACCTTTCTTGCCAATGTTCTGTACCGGGTTCGTCAGAAAAAGCATTTTAATGCCTTCTTCTTCGGCGGCATCCACCTCATAGGCTTCAGCCGGCATTTCTTTGCGAGTGCGACGGTAAATTATGGTTACATCCGCTCCCAGCCGCCGGGCAGTTCTGGCACAGTCAACGGCTGTATTTCCTCCTCCGATCACGGCGATTTTACTGCCGAGGGCAGTGATTTTACCCATAACATAGTCTTTCAGGAAATCGACTCCCAGATAACATCCTTTGAGATCACTACCTTCAATATTCATGGGAACGGCGTTCTGAGCCCCCATAGCCAGATAGACAGCGTCGAATTTACGAGAGAGTTCAGAAAGAGTTATATCAATTCCCACCAGAGTATCTGTTTTAATTTTCATGCCGTTTCTGCACATCAGCTTGATTTCCTGATCAAGGATCTTCTTGGGCAGGCGATATTCAGGAATGCCATATCTTAACCACCCACCAGCTTTGGGAGCACCTTCAAATACTGTAACATCATAACCATTGTTGGAAAGGTAATAACCGCAGGTTAAACCGGAAGGACCACCTCCGACTACAGCCACTTTCCTGTTTTTAGCAGGAAGTTTCCCCGGAACGAAAGTATTACTATGCTGCAGGTCATAATCAGCAGCAAATCTTTTCAACTGACGGATAGCAACGGGCTCTTCCACGATCTTCCGGCGGCATTCCTGCTCGCAGAAAGCAGGGCAAACCCGGCCAATAGACAAAGGCATGGGTAATGTTTCCTTGATTACTGCTATTGCTTCATGATACTGACCATTGGCGATCAGGGAAACATAGGTCTGAACATCAACTTGATCGGGACAGGCAATTCTGCAAGGTGCCTCACAGTCAGCGTAATGATCCGATAAAAGCAATTCCAGAGCCATCTTACGAGCTTCCCGGACTTCTTCAGAGTCAGTGGTTATTTCCATCCCTTCCAGCACCTGGGTTCCACAGGCGGTAACAAATCCTTTTCGGTTGCTTACCTGTACGGCGCATACCCAGCAGGAACCAGTAGGACTCAATTCCGGATCATGGCAGAGTGTGGGTATTTTGATTCCCTGTTCAGTGGCAACCTGCAGAATGGTCTTTCCTGCTTCCGTCTGGATTTTTTTCCCATTCAATATTATGTTGATCATATAGTCTTTCCTTAGGATTTTTGTATGGCGTCGAATTTACAGGCTTCGTAGCAGGCCCCGCATTTAGTGCATTTATCCTGATCAATCAGATGGACTTTTTTGGGTTCTCCACTGATGCATTTGACAGGGCATTTCCGGGCGCAGGCTGTACAGCCCACACACTTATCCGGTATAACCTCGAAACGCAGCAGGGCAGTACAGACTCCAGCGGGGCATTTTTTATCCCTGATGTGGCTGATATATTCATCACGGAAATATCTGATGGTGGTCAACACAGGATTAGGCGCAGTCTGACCCAGGCCACACAATGAACCTTTACTGATGTTTACAGATAATTTCTCCAGGGTGTCCAGGTCTTCCATTCTGCCTTTCCCTTCCGTAATCCTGGTGAGGATTTCCAGCATCCTCTTAGTCCCGATGCGGCAGAAGGTGCATTTTCCGCAGGATTCATTCTGAGTGAAGTTCAGGAAGAACCGGGCAACGTCCACCATACAGGTAGCCGTGTCCATTACTACCATTCCTCCCGAGCCCATGATGGCTCCTGTCTT
Source organism: Candidatus Cloacimonadota bacterium (assembly GCA_016931665.1). Taxonomy (GTDB): domain Bacteria; phylum Cloacimonadota; class Cloacimonadia; order Cloacimonadales; family TCS61; genus JAFGEH01. Next base: position 5,571 of record JAFGEH010000065.1, read on the forward strand.
GGTAATGGAGTCGTAATCGACTATGGTATCAAGTAATTCAGCTGGTACGCAGCCTCCGGAAGGCCCACCCAATTGCACTCCCTTGAAAGGCCGATCGGTTTTCATGCCACCGCCGACCTTGTAAATAACATCCCTGAGGGGCATTCCCATCGGTACTTCGATCAATCCGCTGTTCTTTATCTTACCCGCTAATGCGAATACTTTTGTTCCCTTGCTTTTTTCCGTACCGTAGGCTGCATATTCCGAAGCGCCATTGCGGATTATCCAGGCGATATTGGCATAGGTTTCCACATTGTTGATATTGGTAGGTTTACCCCATAATCCGGCTTGTGCCGGGAAGGGCGGTCTGATCCTGGGCATCCCCCGTTTTCCTTCGATCGATGCCATCAGGGCAGTTTCTTCTCCACAGACAAAGGCTCCAGCCCCTTCCTTGATATGAAGTTTGAATTTCATTCCTGATCTAAGGATATGGTTACCCAGATAACCGGCTTTCTCGGCGTCAGCAATTGCCTGTTTCAGATGCCTGATGGCTAAGGGATATTCTGCCCGACAGTAAATATAACCTTCATCGGAACCGATGGCATACGCACAGATGATCATACCTTCTATCACGCTATGCGGATCTCCTTCCAGCAGGCTGCGGTCCATAAATGCCCCGGGATCTCCCTCGTCGGCGTTGCAGATCACGTATTTCTTCGATCCCGGAGAGTCAAAGGCAAACTGCCATTTCAAGCCTGTGGGGAAACCCGCCCCACCTCTGCCCCGTAAACCGGAGTTCTTGATCTCTTCAATTACCTGACTGCGAGTCATTCTGGTTAAGGCTTTCTCCAGAGCCAGATAACCGTCCCTGGTCTGATAATCTGTCAAAGATTGCGGATCTATAATGCCGCAGTTGCGTAAAGCAATTCTGGTTTGATTCTGATAATTCTTATTTTCCGATGCTTCCAGATGATTGGACAGAATAACATTATCTGTGGGTGGATTGCCTTTCTGTACTTCCTGGATCAATTTTTTTACATTTTCAGGAGTAACCCTGCCATAGGTTATATATTCATCTCTGGCAGTAATGAATTCTACTAAAGGTTCAGCGAAACACATGCCTATGCAGGCCGTTTTCTTGAGAACGATGTCTTTCCTGCCGGTTTGCAGATAATCTTCTATCGCCTTGTATACATCACCGGCTCCGGCTGCCAGACCGCAACTGGCCATACCAACCTTGATTGTCAGGCTCAAGATTCCCCCTCTATTTGTATTTCATGAGTACAGATTTTACTGATTCAGGTGTAAGTTTCCCATAAGTGTTATCATCAATCATAACCACCGGAGCAAGACTGCAACAACCCAGGCAGGCAACTTCCATTACTGTGAAGGCGGCATCACTGGTAGTATCATCTTCTGCGCCAAGCTCCAGTTCCTGCCGGATGGTCTGAGCGATGCGGTTGGCGCCTGAGACATGGCAGGCGGTGCCTTTACAGATTCTTATTGTATGCCTGCCTTGAGGTTTAAGCCGGAACATGGTATAGAAGGTGGCTACTCCGTAGATTTCGGCCAGTTTGATGCCTGTCTTCTCTGCCACATAACGCATGGTTTCTCTGTCCAGATACCGTTCGATTTTCTGAATTTCCTGGAGTAAAGGGATGAGTGCACCTTTTTTGCCGATAAAATTGTTAATAGCTGTATCGATTTCTTTTTTATGCCTGGTCATATTCAGAAAACTCCTTTCCCGGAA
>JAFGEH010000066.1 GCA_016931665.1 Candidatus Cloacimonadota bacterium
GGATCAGCATAAATTCCGACTGTATCTGGAGCCCTTGCTTCAACTCAAGGCTGAGGACGGACGTTACGTGCGCTGGACCGATATCCGCATGATGAGAAGAATGCTGCGCGATGCCTCCTTCCGGGCTTACAACCCGCGCCAGACCCTTGAACACTGGCACTATGTCCGCAACAGTGAATTGAGAAATATCATCCCTTATATCAATACAACAGATTTCATAATAAATAGCGGAATGCCTTATGAACTGGCTTTTTACCGCCCTAAACTTCTGAATTTCTTTACCCAGTGGATCGAAGATTACAGGGAGGACCCTCTGCACCGGGATGCCTTCAGCCGTGCTTTCCGCGTCTATGAACTCCTGCAATCCCTCGAACCGGTAATAGATGAAAGACTGGTGCCGGGAGATTCACTCATCAGGGAATTTATCGGCGGAAGTACATTAAAATACCATTAGAGGTCTTTATGCTGCCCAAAATCAATCCAACCACAACCGAAGCCTGGAAGAAACTTACCGCTCATTTCCAAGAAATGCAGTCAGTCCTCCTGAAACAGCTCTTTCTACAGGATAAGGAACGTTTTGAGAGATTCTCTTTCCATTTCGAAGAAATGCTTGTAGATTGCTCCAAAAATCTGATTACTCCTAAAACACTGAAACTGTTGCTCGAACTGGCCGGGGAATGCGAATTGAAACAGGCCATCAACCTGATGTTCGCCGGGGAAGCCATCAATCAGACCGAAAACAGAGCTGTTCTCCATACCGCTCTGCGCAATCTGAACAATACCCCCGTCTTGCTGGATGGACACAACGTGATGCCTGATGTCCGACGGGTAAGGGATAAAATGAAAAAATTTTCTGAACAGGTTCTTTCCGGGCAATGGACAGGTTATACCCAAAAAAGGATCATGAACATAGTAAATATCGGTATCGGTGGTTCCGATCTGGGTCCAGCCATGGTCACGGAAGCTCTGAAACCCTACTGGCAACCCGGGATCCACCCCTATTTTGTTTCCAATATCGATGGTACCCATCTGGCTGAAACTCTAAAACATCTCGACCCGGAAACCACCCTCTTCCTAATTGCCTCTAAAACTTTTACTACTCAGGAAACCATGACGAATGCCTATTCCGCTCGTAACTGGTTTCTGGAAAAGAGTAATAGGGAAGATGCTATTCCCCGGCATTTCGTGGCAATTACCACCAATCGCCGGGAAGTTGAGAAATTTGGCATCTCCCCAGCTAACATGTTTGAATTCTGGGATTGGGTAGGAGGGCGCTATTCACTCTGGTCAGCCATCGGCTTATCCATAGCCGTAACTATTGGATTTGAGAATTTCCGGGAGCTACTGGCCGGAGCTGAAGCAATGGATAAACACTTCCGCACTACTGCGCTTTCACAAAATATTCCTGTGATACTGGCGCTGATCGGCATCTGGTATAATAACTTCTACAACTGTCAGACATCAGCTGTTCTCCCCTATGACCAATATCTGCAACGCTTTCCGGCTTATCTGCAGCAGGCGGATATGGAAAGTAACGGCAAGTCAAATGACCGTTCAGGTAACAAAACAGATTATCAGACCGGCCCGGTTGTCTGGGGAGAACCCGGTACCAACGGGCAGCATGCCTTCTATCAGCTTATCCATCAGGGTACAAAAATGATCCCCTGCGATTTCCTGGCCCCGGCCAACAGCCATAATCCCCTACCCAACCATCATCACAAATTGCTGGCTAACTTCTTTGCCCAGACAGAAGCCCTGATGAATGGAAAAACCGCAGAAGAAGCCAGATCGGAAATGATTGCTCAGGGATTAAGTGAAAAAGATATAAATATACTCCTGCCCTTTCGCACCTTTTCCGGAAACCGACCCACCAATTCCATACTCTTTCGCCAGCTTACACCCCGAACGCTGGGCAGCCTTATCGCCATGTATGAACATAAGATCTTTGTTCAGGGAGTCATCTGGAATATCTTCAGCTTCGACCAGTGGGGAGTGGAACTGGGAAAGCAACTGGCTGGCAAGATCCTGCCCGAATTATCTAACGAAGAGGAAATTGCTTCCCACGATCCATCTACCAATGGATTGATAAACTTCTACAAAAAAATCCGAACTTGATTCAGCCATTAAGATAACGGGGATATTATGAAAAAATATAATGTAATATGTGAACTGGTTTGTGTGACTTATGATATTGGCCCCAGTCTTTCCCCCTTTGTTGCCAGAGTTGTGGAACTGATCAGGCAGGAGCCCAGGGTGGAGCATATTCTCACTCCTATGGGTTCAATTTTGGAAGGCGATTGGAACGACATCCTGAATCTGATCGACCGGATATTCAGGAAATTTGCTCCCGAGTTTGAGAGATTGGGCATAACTCTCAAGATCGATTATCGAAGGAGTAAAAAGAATCGGATAAGGGGAAAAATTTCCTCTGTGGAAGCTGAACTGCAGAAGATCAATGGCTTACGATAAGCGAATTGAAATCTGCCTGTGCGATATAACCAGTCTGAAGGTTGATGCCATTGTTAATGCAGCTAATAAAACCCTGCTGGGTGGCGGCGGAGTTGATGGCGCTATTCATCGGGCTGCCGGTTCGGCACTGTTGAAAGCATGCCACCGACTGAATGGTTGCCGGACCGGAGAAGCAAAGATAACTCCGGGATTCAAATTGCCCGTCCGTTATATTATTCACACTGTGGGTCCGGTCTGGTCAGGAGGAAACAGGGATGAAGCTGCCATGCTGGCCTCCTGTTACCGCAACAGCCTGGAGCTGGCCCGGAAGAATAAACTCAAATCAATTGCTTTCCCGGCTATCAGCACAGGCATTTATGGGTATCCTCTGCCAGCTGCTGCCCGGATAGCTGTTGAAGAGGTCAACCACTTTCTGCTGCAGGATGCAAGCTTGGAACGAATTGTATTTGTCTGTTTCGATCATTTTACCTTCGATATCTACAATAAAATTTTAACAACCTGATCACCTTTCTGTTTCCGAGAATATTTGCAATTCTAATATTATACTTTACAATATTTTATTTGACATTAATAAAACTGTATTGGAAATAGCCCCGGCGTTACAGGGAGGATGAATGTCAAAGTCAGATCTGGTTGTCCTGGGTTTTCTCATGATCAAACCTATGTACGGTTACGAAATAATCCAGTTTATCAAACATCGCGAACTGGATATCTGGGCAGGCATTAAAATGCCATCTATTTACAAGGCTCTGCACCGGCTGGAACAGAAGAATTTAATCAGCGGTGTCCAGGAAATTGATGGCAACAATCCACCCCGTACGGTTTATTCTCTCACTCCCCAGGGTGGTGACTACTTCCGCAAAGTGCTCAATTTCTTTCTGAAAAGCAGGGATTCCTCTTCTCAGGATTTCTGGCTGGCAATTTCCTTCCTGAACCGCGGAATTGATAGAAAATCCTTTCTAAAGATCGTCCAGAACAAGATTTCCCGACTCGAGAACCATATTGACTGTCATCAGCAGGGTCTGTTACAGTTCCAGAAAGAGAAAAGGAAAAACTATATTCCATTTTATATCGATATTCTTATGGAGGTGGGGGGAAAAATCCATCAGATTGAATTGGAAGGGATGAAGAAATTGTACCGCCAGGCTGCCAGCGGAGATTTTGATGAGGATTTTTTACAGGAAATGGAGGAGAATTGAGAAATATTATTATTACTATCCTTATGGTTGCGGTAACGGTCGGGTTGCCGGCAGACATCCTGACCCTGGCTAGGGCACGGGAGCTGGCTTTATCCAGCAATCCGCAGTTGCTGGGAGCTTATCATAACCAGGAGGCTTCCCGGGCAGGCATGTGGAATTCGGCTTTATCTCTCGGACCCAAAGCTAATTTCACTGGCAACTACAGTCAATATGACCCGAAATTTCAAGGTCAGGCAGAAAATTATAAAGGATATGGCATCACTGTTACCCAGCCGCTATTTAATGGCGGTGCCTTTTGGCTGGGTTACAGGATGAGCAGGTCTCAGGCTGAAATCGCCCGGGCAAATTTCACTGCACAGCAGCTTAAGACCCTGGTAGAGGTCGAATCGAAATATTTTAATGTGCTGGAAAGCAAAAACCTGCTTTCTATAGCCGGGAAAGATCTACAATCGGCGGAATTGAATCTCCAGATAGCAGAAACCCGCCAGGCAAATGGAACAATTCCCCGGGCTGAACTACTGCAGATGCGGTCTCAGAAATCAGCCAGAGAAGCCACTCTGATCCAGAGGCAATCTCTATATCAGGTAAATATCCTGGATCTGGCTAACTATCTGCAAATCTCACCCGATTTCGAACTGGAGGAGCCGTCTCCTGCTGATATTGCTCCGGAAATAGACTACCTGAATCAGATCGATACATTTCTTTTATCCGCTCTGGAGAAGGAACTGTGGCAACAGGTGGAACAGAACAATCCTCAGTTGAAGATACTTTCTCAAACTGATAAGATCAGTCAGTACAATCTCTGGCTGGCTCGGGGAAAATTTCTACCTTCCCTGAATATTTCCTACTCCCGTAATTGGGAGAAATACGACTATGAGGCTGATTACAGTGAATCCGAACGGCTCATGTTAACAGCTTCTCTACCACTTTTCCCTCTATTGGATAATCTCTCCGGTCTGGCGCAGGCCAGCCATAGACACCGGCAGGTAAATTATGAATCCAAGGCCGCTCGTGACGGCATTGAACTGGGACTGAAAAGCGTTGTTCTGAATTTGTTATATACCGCCAAAGCCCTGGAAGCTGCTGCCATTTCCCGTGATTTTGCCAGGGAGTCCTACAATCTGATGCAGGAACGTTACCGTAACCAGCTGATCTCCTCCAGTGAACTATTGGATGCAGAGGTGGCTCTGGCATCGTCGGAAAACCAATATATTTCAACCTTTTTCAATTATCTCAGAATGAAATCCTCTCTGCGGGAAATTAGCGGAGAGCTGGAAGAAGAAAATCTCAATGCCATCATATTTGAATTATTTCAGGAGGTAGAATGAACTACAGATTCAGTATAATTATTATGTCGGGACTGCTTCTTATGTCAGGTTGTGGCCGGAATCCTTCTGCTACCGCTAATGCTCAGCGCTCCCTTAAGTCTGTGCCCGTGCTTGTTGAGAAAGCTGTTCATCGTAATCTGGAGGAATATATTTATCTAACCGGTAGACTGGAAGGGTTGACCGATATCTTATTTTTGAGTGAAACAAGTGGCAAAGTAGTAATAATTAATAAAAAACTGGGTGAATGGATCGATCAGGGTGAAGAGCTGGGTGCAATAGATAATGCTGATTATAAGAGCAGGCTGGAGCAAGCCAGAGCTTCCGTACTGGCGGCAGAGGCTGCCTTAGATGTTGCCGAATTGCAGATGCAGACTTCGGAAACCCTGTTCCGGAATGGTAGCATTTCTCAGGTAGAATATTCCCGTTCTCTCAGCAGCCTGAAATCGGCCCAGGCAGCTTATGATGGTACCAGGGCTGCTGCGGAACAGGCTCAGAAAGCTTACGACAATTCCCGTTTCCTGGCACCGGTGGCCGGATTTATAGCAGAATTACATATATCTCCCGGCGAAATGGTTGCACCGGGGAGTCCTCTCTGCAGTATAGTTGATTCCCAAAAACTGAAGATCAAAACCGGTGTCGGCCAGAAGAATGTTCAAAAAATCAAAACAAACCAGCCGGTTATGGTCAGATACCCTGATTCTAATCTAAACTTACCTGGTAAGATCAGCGGGATCGGGATCCGGCCGAATCGTTCTTCCGGCCTTTATCCGGTAGAAATTGAACTCGACAATGAGAAAAACCTTCTTTTCCCGGGCATGATAGTGGAGATTTCTGTTCTCAGCAATATATTTCAGGATGTAATATATACATCTCTCAACAATGTTCTGCAGGAATACGACAATTACTACCTTTATATTGTCAATGAAGATGGACAGGCCGAAAAAAGAGAAATAGATCTGGGTCCCGTGGTAGGTGAAAATGTAGTAATTAGATCGGGATTGAATTCTCAGGATCGGCTGGTGATTGAAGGCATGGAAAATCTCAGCCAGGGTACTCCGGTAGAAATCCGGCAACCGCTGGAATAAACAAAGGAGCACACATGTCCCTGGTAAAATTTGCCGTCAGCAACTCCGCCCTGATCAATATGATCATGATCATAATCTTCGTTACGGGTATTTTTGTTCTCAAGGATATCCCTAAGGAAGAAATGCCGGCTGTAGATTTCGGTTCATTTATTATCATGGTCTTGTACCCCGGCGTATCTCCCGCTGAGATCGAAAAACTGGTAGTTAAGAAAATTGAAGATGAAATATATGATATTGATAACATCAATTATTTATCTTCAACTGCCCAGGAAGGCCGGGCAATGATATATGTCGAATTCGAACCGGATGCCGATATCGATAAAGCTGAAAATGACCTGCGCTCGGAACTTGATAGGGTCAGGGACCTTCCCGCCGATATCGATGATCCGGTGATGATCCGGCTCAATATGAGGGAAATTAACGAGATAGCCGATATTGTGCTGGGCGGGGATTTCTCCGGTAATGCTATCCGCGAAATCGCCCTGGACCTGCAGGAAGGATTACAGAGCATCCCTTACGTTTCCAAAGTGGAGATCCGCGGTACCAGAGAAAGAGAGGTCTGGGTCGAGGGTGATGCTGTCCGCCTGAACGAATCCGGCCTGACCCTGAACGATCTGAGTGATGCTATTCGTCTGAGAAACATGAATGTACCTGGCGGAAATATAGATTTCGGCCGGGCTGAATTCATCGTTCGCACTATCGGAGAATTTCAGGACGTCTCTGATATCAGTGAACTGGTTATAAAAATGGATCCTAGCGGACAATTTTTGAAGGTCAGAGACGTGGCGGAGGTCAGGGACACCCTGGAAGAACGCAGTACGATAGCCAAACTGGATGGCCAGCCCAGTGTTCGCCTGGAGGTTTATAAAAAAGCCCAGGGTAACGTGATCAGCGTGATGAAGGATGTCCGGCAGTATGTAAAAGAATTTCAGAATAATATCCCCGGCCTGGAACTTACTGTGCGCAATGATGATTCCATCGAGGTGGGCAATAGTATCCGTACTCTGGGTAACAGCGCACTGCTGGGAGTCGTTCTGGTCTTCATTATCCTTTTTATCTTCATCGGCTGGCGTAATGCCCTTTTCGCTGCCTGGGGCATCCCTTTCAGCTTCCTGCTGACTTTTATTCTAATGCGTTACTTTGGTCTGACCCTGAATAATATGAGTCTGTTCGGACTGGTCCTGGTTCTGGGTATGATCGTTGATGATGCTATTATTGTACTGGAAAATGTCCACCGCTACACGGAACAGGGTATGTGCCCAAAAACAGCTGCCATCAAGGGCACCAGAGAGATAATGTGGCCGGTGATAGCAGCTGTTACTACTACAGCAGCAGCCTTTATGCCCATGCTGATCATGGAAGGCATGATGGGAAAATTCATGCGGGTGTTCCCGATTGTGGTGTCCATGGCTCTTCTGGCCTCGCTCTTCGAAAGCCTGGTTATTCTGCCTTCTCATATTGCCGATTTCTCCCGGCCTGCCCGGGACATCTCCAAACCGCATAAACTCCATAACTATCTGCAGAATAAATATCGCTGGCTACTGAAACGGATACTGAAAAAACGAATCCTGGCAATCGGGATCATAATCCTGCTCTTCTTTCTCTCTTTTGCCACTATCGCCCTGAGATTGGTTAAAGCCGAGTTCTTCCCGCGTCAGGAATCTAAAACCGTTGTCCTGAAGATTAAGACCCCGGTTGGTACGAATATTGAAAAAACTAATGAAGTCGTAAGCAGAATCGAGGACTTCATCATGAACATGCCTGAGAGTGAAGATGTAGAAGCAATCGTTACTTCTGTCGGGGTTATGAGCATGAACCATCAGCGACAGGTCAGTTCATCTAACGCAGAATTATCCATCGATCTGGTGGAAGTTGACCAGATGAGATTCTCTCATGATCAGATAAAGAGTACGATCCGCCACTTTCTGGACGGATTGCCGGGCGTATATTCCTATAGTTTTGCCCTGCCCCAGACCGGGCCTCCCACTGGCAAGGATATAGAGATCCGAGTCAAAGGTGATGACCTGGAACGCCTGGCCTACATTGGTGAAGTAATTAAATCGGAACTGGAGAATATACCCGGTGTGGTGGAAATTGAAGACAGTTTCCTGCCAGGTAAGAAAGAAATCGTCATCCTGCCCCGCCATAATGAACTAGCCATGCATAGCCTGACTATTTCTCAGGTTGCCGGCATGGTTCGGACGGCATCTTTTGGCAGCACGGTTTCCATCTTCCGCGGACAGGGTATTGAAGAGTATGATATCATTGTTCGTCTCCAGGAAAACCAGATTAATGATCTGGAATCGTTGAAACGTCTCAAGATCCGCAATTATCAGGGGAACCTGGTGGAACTGGGAGATATCGCCGATTTCGAACTTGCCAGCAGTCTTGCTCAGATCGAACATCGTGACCGGAAAAGAATAATCACCATCACCGGTGATACTTCTACCTACGGAGAAGGCAGCATCAGGCAGAAAAGAACTTCCGATGAAGTAGCACAAATCCTGCTGGGTAATAAGCTAACTGGTAAACCGGGCACACTTTCCGATTTCAGCCGCAGATTTCCCGGTTATCAGCTCGAATTCGGCGGGGTAGTAGAAGAACAGAGAAAATCGTATAATTCACTCTTTCTGGCTTTTGGGGTAGCTATCATGATCATCTTTGCCATCCTGGCAACGGTCTTCAAATCCTATGTTCAGCCTTTGATCGTGATGATGACCATCCCCTTCTCCTTTATCGGTGTCATCTTCGGCCTGTTGCTTACCGGCCTTCCCTTCTCCCTGAGCACTCTGGTGGCCATGGTCGCCCTGGCTGGCGTGGTGGTGAACGATTCACTGGTTATGGTCGATTTCATCAACAAGGAACGAGAAAGAGGAGTGGACCGCTGGAACTCCCTGATCAACGCTGGCTCCATCCGCCTGCGGCCTATCATTCTGACCACCGTTACCACCATCTTCGGAGTACTCCCCATGATCATTTCCACTTCCAAGGCTGCTGCCGACTGGAAACCGATGGCTGTCAGTATCGCCTTCGGCCTGGCTTTTGCCACCCTGCTGACCCTTTTCATTATTCCGGTGGTCTATTCCCTGGTTGATTCACTCTTCGGCCGCTTGAAACTGACCCGGTTCAAAACCCATGAAAGCTTCAGTAACTGCATAAATCTGGAGGATTAATTCCTCATACGAGCCCGGTCCTGCCGGCTCTTTTCTTTTCCAACCTCTTCTCCGGAAAGGAAAGACCTGCAATTGCTGCCACTATCACATCAGATCTGCTACTGAAAAATAATTTCGCTCCTGCTACAATTATCAATGGCCTCCGCTCAGATTTTTTATTTGATGAATCAAATCAAAGGTATGTTATCGAGATATATTGAGCTACCAAGTATATTTAAAGAAAAAATATTAGACATCATGAAACGAATTACTAATTTCGGCTCAATCTAACTCTGGAGTGGAGATTAAATGGATAATTTGCCCCGAATTCTGCTGGCGGAAGACAATCCCGAAGATATCGAACTGATTCTAGCTGCTTTCCGTGAGATTAACCTAGCCAATGAGATATTTATTACCCGCAATGGTGAAGAATTACTCGATTATCTCTGTTATCGCGGGCAATTCACCAACAGGCAGAAAGGTTATCCTGCCGTTATCCTGATGGACATCAAAATGCCCAAGATAGATGGATTGGAGGCTTTGAAGATCATCAAATCTGATCCTGACCTGAAAATTATTCCCGTTGTGATCCTAACCAGCTCCAGTATGGAATCTGATCTGATCAGAAGCTATCATCTGGGAGTCAATGCTTATGTTGTAAAGCCGGTGAATTTTGATCGCTTCGTGTTGGCTATCAAGGAAATAGGCCTGTTTTGGGCAATCCTGAATCAAATCCCGTCAGATCAGAACAGAAAGAAATCATGAAAAAGATCAATATCTTACTTCTGGAGGACAGCAAAGTGGATGCGGACATGATCCGTAAGGAACTGGAAGAAGAAGGGCTTTGCTTCAACCTCACCAGGATTGAGACCGAAAACGATTTTATCAGACACGTGAAAAATGGCGGTTACGATATAATCTTATCTGATTACAACCTGCCCCAGTTCGACGGACTATCTGCCTTGCAGATAACTCAAGATCTTGCCCCTTCTCTTCCTTTTATCATTGTAACCGGATCACTCAGCGAAGAGGTGGCAGCCCAGTGCATTCAGCGCGGTGCCTGGGATTACGTGGTTAAGGAAAGATTGTTTCGACTTTCTTCTTCTATTAATAAATGCCTGGCTCTGAATATAGCCAAAACTTCTTCCCAGCAGGCAGAAGAAACCAGAAAGAAATA
>JAFGEH010000067.1 GCA_016931665.1 Candidatus Cloacimonadota bacterium
GTGATCAGGTCCGCCTGCTGGTACCAGGGTTTATGTTTCGGTCTGGGATCGATGATCAGTCGAATTTTCTGTTGTTGGCAGAATTGCTTCAGGCCTGTAAGCAATTCCCGGGTAACAGTTCCTTTGGCATAATCCGAGATAATCACTGCATCCAGGTTGCTGATTTTTTCCAACTGCTGCAAGAAGCTGTTTTCCAGGTGAGATTCTATGTAGGCGATATTCTCATGGTCGATCCTCAGCAGTTGCTGATTCAAGCTGATAATTCTGGTTTTTCTGACGGTTGGTTTACGCTGGTCGATCAGGATGCCACTTGTGTCGATTTTCCTGAAACGGGCACGTTCCAGCATGATCTGCCGGGCGGGGTCATCGCCAGTTACGCCGAAGAGATAAACATTCCCCCGCAGAGTGGCAAGATTGGCCGCCACATTGGCAGCACCACCCAAGGCATATTTCTCCGAGGTTACACGAACGATCGGTACAGGTGCTTCCGGTGATATGCGATCCACCTGACCGAAAATGTACTCATCCAGGATGAGATCGCCGATCACAGCGATCATGCATTGGCTGAACCGGTTTAATATCGGTTTGAAATCCTTCATAATTTTACCTTTATCTTAATTTTTCTCTGCCATGTCAGCAACATCATTCTCCCTCCATCCTCAAAGCAAATCTGATAACCCCTTTCCCGCATTATCGCTTTTTTCAATTCTCCGCTTAGACCTTTATCCCCGGCAATTACAGCCAGCCCGGGAAGAGACCTTCTTCTGAAATATAATCCTTTTCATAGCCATTCTTTTAACTGGAAAGTAAAGCAGAGTGTCAATTTATTTTCAGGGTCTCTACCGGGTGCAGGTCAGGGGATATACCGATTCCGTTTTATGCTTGACACAAAAAACATTGCCCTGTGTAAGGGAAGAAGTGTGAGGCCATATGCTGGCCAATTAATTCAGGAGCTGGATATGAAGAATTTACCGGAAGCAAGAAGAAGCAATCCGATCATTTCGGGCCTGATCAAGGCTGTATTCGATATCGTTAACCACTTCATCAGGGATCTGGATAATTTGAGGAAGATCAAGAAAATCGACCGTTTCAGCGAGGAATTTTCTACTCTGGAGCATCTAATGCTCCGGCTGGAAAAGAAGCTGGAAGAACAGCGCTATCAGATCGAGGACCTGAAAACCCGCCTTCTCTGGGGCAATATTGTCATTATAGTCCTGATACTTGTAAATTTCTTCTATCTGATCAAATAAAATATCGCTGATTACGTATAATAAAATAAGGTTCAACCCGCTGAATCAGGTTGAACCTTTTATTTATTTTATTTTAATTAAAGAAGGATCTTAACTTTCCTGAAATCATTATCAAATTCGAATCTGAGCCGGATAGAATCAGCTGGCAGCAGAGGTTCGGCCAATTCCGGCCATTCGATCACGGTCAGGCTGTTCTCGAAGAATTCCGGCAAGCCCAATTCCAGGACTTCGGCCAGAGTCCTGAGGCGGTAAAGGTCAACGTGGGTTACAGGAATTATGCCGCTATACTGATTAATAAGCACATAACTTGGACTACTCACATTTTCTCTGACCTGTAGAGCGTGGCACAGTTCTCTGGTAAAAAAAGTTTTCCCACAGCCCAGATCTCCATACAGAGCCATCACCATCCCCACCCGTAAATGAGGAGCGAATTGTCCGGCTAATTCGGCAGTATCAGCCTCACTGCTCAGAATAAGGGTTTGTTCCTTTTCTGTTATCTGTAAATCTTCCATCAGTTCAGATCAGGGTTTAGGCCGACAGATAGCCAGGGGCAGGATCATTTCTTCCAGGGAAACGCCTCCATGCTGGAAGGTCCCGTTATATTGTTTCATATATTCATGGAAGAGATTGGGATAGACAAAATAATAATCCTCCCGGGCAAAGGCATAATTATCAACTATACTGCGCTGAGGCAGGCCATAAGCTTCCGGTTCTTTCACGAAAAATATATTCTTCTGGCTGGGAGAAAGGTTTTTACCAAGTTTATAGCGGACTGTGGTAGTGGTATTCTTATCTCCCAGCATCTGGCTGGCCCGGTTGACCCGGATGGAGCCATGGTCGGTGGTAATGATGGCGGTTGCTTTCTGTTTCCTGATCTGGCGCAGGGTTTCATAGAAGGAAGAATGCAGGAACCAATGCTTGGTGAAAGCTCTCAGAGCCTCTTCATCGGGAATCGCTTCCTTCAGGATCTGGCTTTTGGAGCGGTGATGTGCCAGCAGATCAAGGAAATTATAAACCAGTACTATCAGCTTCTCCGTATCCCAGGTATCTATCTTGCGCAGGACAAAATTACCTTCATCCACATTAAAGATTTTGATATACTTGCTTTTTTCCAGCTGGTAACCGAGATCTTCCAGGTGATTTTCCAATAATTGGTGTTCATTGCGGTTCCGGCTGTTATCCAGGTCGGAGGATTCTACCCAGTAATCGGGAAAATTACGGGCAATATCCACAGGAAGCAGACCGCTGAAGATGGAATTTCGTGAATAGGGCGTGGCTGTTGGCAGGATGGAATAGTACATTTTCAGGTCGATATCGAACATTTCCCGGATGAAAGGTTCGATGGCATAATATTGATCCAGGCGCATACAGTCGAGTACGATAAAATAAACCGGAGCTGTTTCGTCCATCATGGGGATCAGGGTATCGGCGATCAGGTCAAAGGACATCACCGGCCGCTCATCGGAATCAAGCCAGTGTTTGTACTCCCTGGCCACATAATCGCAGAA
>JAFGEH010000068.1 GCA_016931665.1 Candidatus Cloacimonadota bacterium
AGGTTGATCAGCAGGGAGCGGGTAGGTTTGATCCTAAAGTTCAGCAGTAGCAGCAGAACAGCCAGGCCCAGGAAGATGAGCAGGTAAGTGAGTTTGGGAAAGAGTTCCAGATAATCATCGTTCATAACCATTTCAATAAAATTGGCATGGATCTCCACCCCCGGCATCAGTTTCCGGTTGTGAGTTGAGAAAGGCGTGTTATGGGAATCATGGAATTCATCGGCAGTGGGACCGATAATGACTATCTTGTTGCGGAAGGCATCATCTTCCAGCAGCATTGCAAAGGAATTCAGGTCGTAGTTCAGAGGTAATTCAAAAGTATCATCATCCAGCACATCGGAAAAATCGAAATACCGGAAAGTGCGGTCGGGCCCGTAATAATTCAACAGACAGCTGCGGGAAGTGACTTTTGGTATGTATTTTTCTCTGACTTTGAAATATCTGTTCCCGTTATGGATGGAAGTTTCCCAGTCCGGATCCTGGTGCCAGGCAGCTACGCTGAGGACTCCAATGGCATAGCGGGACATGGTTTTCTGTACCGTTTGCAGCAGTTCATACCTGCGCACGAAGCCGTCGTTATCCAGGGAGATATTAACCGTTCCCCAGAGAACGCCTGCTTCCTGAAGTTCACGGATAGGTGGAAGGATCTGTTCTTTGGAGTAAATATCCTGTTGTTGCCTGATAACTTTTCCGGCGAAGATGATATTATCGTATCTGGCAGCCACTGCTGCTAGTTCAGCATCGCTGGCGGGATCGGAATTTTCGGTAAATTCAATATCGAATACTATCTGCCTGGCACCTGCTTTCTGCAGGTTATTGATCACCCTGGCATAATATTCGCGGGGAAAGGGCCATTGCTGATTGAGGGCACTGAAAGTATTATCTCCGATTTCCACAATGACGATATCGCCGGATAAGGCGCGTTCTCCCCTGGTAAGGAAAAAGGTGTCACTCAGGCTATGTTCCAGTTTCTCCCAGAAAGTGCTCAGGAATAGCAGCTGCAGACTCAGGCAGATCAACAGGATTACAATAATGAATCTGATTATTTTCATAATTATACCTCTAATATTGGCTGTTTGCAAAAATCATCCGGTCTCCGGCTCAGAACTTGTATTTCAGTTTGAATTTCAGGCTGTAGTAGCGGACTGAGCTGTCGGCATCATGCCGGTCCCCGTTCAGCACAATACCCAGGTCGGAGCTGAAGGAGGTGTTGGTAAGGATCTGCCAGTCATGGCCAAGATTGAACAGCAGGGAGGAATTCCCGCTGCTACCGGCGAGGGTAGTGTACCGCATATCCGC
Source organism: Candidatus Cloacimonadota bacterium (assembly GCA_016931665.1). Lineage (GTDB taxonomy): Bacteria > Cloacimonadota > Cloacimonadia > Cloacimonadales > TCS61 > JAFGEH01. The sequence goes on from JAFGEH010000068.1 coordinate 1,300, forward strand.
ATAAGGTTTGAACTTATCGCTGAGAAAGGAAAGTTGTCCTTTGCAGTAGAAGGAATTCATGGTGGATTTTGCGATATCTTCTGCAAAGGATCTTACTTCGCCCGGTTCAAAATCTTTTACCGAATTATCGTTAATGGACAGCGTATAGCTGGCAGTCAGGGTGAGCGGCAGATCGTCGAATTTGGTGCGTGAATTGAGATTTACAGTATTGCGCTGGAAGTTAAATGCATCTCTGGCATCATCCCGATAGGAGGTTGTGGTGAAGCTGAACCCCAATTCGGTGGGCATTGATCGCCAATTGTTAAAGAAATAACCGGTATGGAAATTCAGGCTGAAGGAATTCAGGTCATAATAACTTATGCTTAGAGAATCCGAACTATTCGGATCAGTATAATCGTTGCTGGAGAAGCTGCCCTGATATCCCAGGCCGAAATAAGGCAGATTCTGCGGACGGTACAGAGCTTGAGTGTAGATTGATGTGGAGGCGGCTGTGGCAGATTTTTCCTCATACACGTTGTCGCTGATCAGATTCAGTCCGAAATTGAGGATCAATCTGTTCTGGAGCAGAGTTACATTATCCATGATGGAGAGGATCCGGGTATCCCGGGGCAGGTAGCTGGCAGCCAGGGAATTGAAGCTGGCGCCAATAGCGGTATAGGAGACATTCAGCAGGTTCTGATAGAGGAAAAGCCGGAGATACGTTCTATAGGCCATACTGGACAAACCGGGTATAATGGGTTCCACATTTTTGTTGATGATGAAGAAAGATGTAAAATCCTGGGGATCGAAGGGTATACTGCTTCCCAGTTCTGTTTCCAGAGAATCCTGTGATATGGCACCGCCGATGATATTATCGTTATACAGGCTAATAGCAGCTTCAGCTCCCCAGATGAACCGTTGCTGGAACAGGGCGATCCTGGTATCCAGTGCCAGTACTACATTGTCATTGGGATTGCTCATGGCCAGGCTGTCTACACTGCTCAGGTAATATTTACTGCTCAGCGAGGAGATTTTATCTTTGGCTTTACTGAAAGTTAATCCCCACAACATTCCGCTTTCCGAGCCCAGTTCCAATCTGGCAGCCAGATTACTGCGCTGGAAAGTACCGGCAGAATAAGCTTCAAACGACAGCGAGTCGTTCAATGCTTTGCCATTGATACTGCGGCGGCTGTTACCCCAGCTGGTAAGCAGCCGGAAACCATGAAAATGCAGGTCAGAATGCAAACCTCTGATATTTTTATTGGCCACACTGAAAGTTCCGTATTGCGGAGAATGATCGCCGGCAATGAACTGCCAGTGAGGAATAGCAAACGATAGCCGATAGCGGTTCACCGGCTGCCGGTCTTTATTCTCCAGGGAAGAGAGGAATATTCTGGACTGCATCCTCAGCTGCCGATAGCTTCCATTAAGATTGAGCAGCAGGTCATAGCGGTCGGTTGTGCGGTGATAGTCCAGCGAATCTATCTCTTTTCGCCTGGTCTGTGAGCGCATGATCAGATCACCATTATACAGGAATTTTTCCCGGACATCCCGGCTTTTCTTCACCTGAAACTGCCAGACAGGTGATAGAATTTCCCGGCCATCCCGTCCTTGAGCTTTCAATTGCATCAGGTATTCCCCGGGTTCCAATTTACCGCTCTGATAGACCAGCATATTGCTGCTGATCCGGGCTTTTAAGGTTATATCTTTCCCATTCTGAAAAAATCTGACTGAACCCGGCTTAATTTCTTCTGTCAGGGCAAAATAGGAAACAGCTATCAGCAATTCCTCTCCTGCAGTAAAGCGAGTTCCTTCGGGTGAGAGGAGCAGAAATTCCTGAGAAAAATTTTCCAGTAAAGGCGGCAGATAGAAGGGGTGGGTTTCCGGTTCAGATTGCGGCAGAGAGTGCTGTTGTTCCTGTTCATCAGTTAGAAGGAAGAAATAATCCAGTCCCGAGGAAAATCCCGACAGGTCAAGTTCAGCTTCATAAACCGGGTTACTCAGAGATCCCCGCTTCATTTCCCCAGCCTGGAATACACTGCTTCCGGTTTCCCGGTAGTAGATCTCTGTACTCACTGTCTGTTCAAAGCCTGATGTTACTTCCAACCGGAACAGCCGTACAGGTTGAATACTGCCCAGGGGAAGGTTGTGGGAAAGCTGGATTTCCGCTGCCAGAAAAGAGCCCGAAAGCAGCAGCAGGATCTGAATGATTGTTTTCATATCAACCTCATTCCAGGATTATCTTCACTGATTTCCCTTCACCCTCGGCATTTTTCAGCCGGATCTCCAGGGTTTCGCCTGTTTCTTCCCCGAAAGGATCTTCTACTTCATCACCCATCTCTTCCGGATCGAACTCAATAATTTCTATTTCACCACTGCCGGAGGAAGAAGCATGATATCCAGCTTCGACCAGAACAGTGCGCCCATCCAGCTTATTCTCCATTTGAACCTGTCCTTCGAAAGTATAGAGATCGGTGAATCCCCTTTCATCCACGGCCACCAGGAAACTGGTGCCTTTTACGGAGACGACAGTGGTGGGAGTTTCTACTTCGTAAGTACCTTCCCGGCCTGTGATCTGAGACCAGAGCTCGCCCAGTTTGAGAGAGTTCTTCTTCTGAAGCTGCCTGTTCTTGACCTCGGTTTTTATCTCCAGCAAGCTGTTGGGAAAAAGCCGCACCAGGGAACTGCCATCGATGAAACGCAGAGCAGCAAAGGAATCATTACCGGTTTTCAAAACATCATTATTCAGTATTTCAGCACCAACCTTTAACTCCTGAACCTGACGTTCCCGGGTCAGTTCCACCGAACCCTTCACTTTCATGGTGAGAGCAACTGGTTCCTGAGCAATCAGGAATATCGGGATACAAACAAGCAGAAACAGACTGATCATATATCTTTTCATGATTAACTCCTATTCTATGGTGAAGGATTTCACGCTGGTTTCCCCGCTCAGAATCTGCTGCAGGATCACATTCAGGAACTCTGCCGGCTGCTCCTGCTCCTGCCAGATAATGCGGTCGAAGCCATATCCCTGTTCCAGTAATTCCAGGAGCTGTTCACTACCCTCAAAATTGAGCTGCTGCAGGAAATTCTGCAGCAGGATATCATCCTGAGTGGTTACAGATTCCGGGGATAGCCGGAAGAAATACATATTACTTTTTACATCTTCCCTGCTGCTGAGCGGTGTAGTGATAGCAGCGACTATCTGCCAGGCATAGACCTTCCCGTACTGCAGGGGATATCCGGAGGCGGGATAACTGAAAACTACGCTGTTGCCGAGATCTTCACTGTAAACCAGGTCTGATTGCAGTTCGATATCTTCTTCACTGCTTTCACTGCCGGTTAATTCATAAATTCTGATCTGCTGGTCCATGAGATTGGAGAACCACACGAAATAAGGCAGAGGATCCGATATATTCAAAGGCTTCATAACCAGCGGATTGCCGGGAGAGATAAGCGTGATGGCGGAAGGAGTAATGATGGTAAAAGTGAAGCTGGCCGGGGTGGAAAGGGTAGTTCCCATAGTGTCGAAAAGCTGAACGGTAAAAACATAATCCCCATCCGGAAAGTATCCCAGTCTTAGAACCAGATCCTGGAAATCTTCATTCTCATCCAGGATCGCTTCCAGTTCCAGTCCCTGCACAGCATAGAAGTTCACAGACTGTTCGTAAATGATGATCTCCCTGCTGCTGAACTGATAAGGTAGCCCGGGTTCCAGATATTCGAAAAGTGAACCGGAACGAGGTTTGATAATGGCATTGCTCACCAGGTCATATTCCCGCCATTGCAGATGAAGATGGATTTCGTAGTCGGAGATGGTCTGATTTCCTGTGTTGACCGCACTGAGCCAGAAGAGCTGAGGCTGCTGCTCGGGATTAGCCGGATCCAGATACGAGGGGTAGAAATAATTGTAAACTGCACGGGGCGGGGTTATGGTCAAATTCACAGGTTCTGCGCTAAGAAGGGAAACAAGGAATATTGCACAGATAAGAATTAAAACTTTTTTCATATTTTTCTCCTTGGTTGGATGAGTGAATATTCCATAATTTTCTCCAGAAGTTCCGGGAAAGTATAGCCGGCTTCACGGGCAGCCATAGGCGTCAGGCTCAGTGGCGTCATGCCGGGCAGGGTATTGACTTCCAGAAAATAAAATTCCCTGCCATCATAACGGAAATCCACCCGGGCATAAGCCCGGCAATCCAGTAATTCGTAGATCGCCAGAGCCTGGGACTGGATCCTGGCTGTCTCAGCCGGACTGAG
>JAFGEH010000069.1 GCA_016931665.1 Candidatus Cloacimonadota bacterium
GTCTCAAAGTCATCTGAAAAGCCTATATTGCCGGCTGTCAGTATAAACTCAGATGAAAATTGATAAGGAATACCTTGAGAAGCAGTAGTGATATTCACCTGAAAAAGTGCAGTAAAATCGGCAGGTGCCTCTGGTGCAATTAGCAGAGTATTGAAGAAAGTCTCTTCATTGCCGGATGGTATTTGAAGATTTAATTCGATATGATTCTGGGCAAAGGTTACATATTCTTCAGAACAACTGTAACTCAAGATTATTTCTTCTGCTGCTAAATTGCCATTATTAAGCACAGAAATTTGAACCGGGAGGCTCATGCCAGCCATTATATGATCATTCCCCGTAAAATATCTGCAAACCACCAGATCAGGTGAAGAAATGGGGATATTGATCTGTCTTTCTGCCAGAATTGAATCTGCTGCAGCATCATTAATTACGATAGTGATTACGGGATCTTCACCATAGAGAAGCTGATTATCAGTATCATTTGATATCTGGATATACAAAGATGGCAAATCCATATGTTCCTGCGGGCCAATAGACTGCTGGGCGGAATCGTTGTTGATAAACAGTTGTGAATTATCGTATACTGCTGTCATGTGAAAATCAAAATCCTGTGAAGTTGGATTGTACAGGGTACAATCGACAATCAGGCTTTCTCCACCCTGATAACCATTATCATCTATTCCCCTGATATCACCGATATAAATTTCAGGGCAGACCGTTTCCGGAAGAATCTCCAGAAATTGATCACCTTCTCGGTAAACAGTAATAACATCTTCTCCTATAAAGGGAAAAATAATTATTTCTCCCAGAACATTGCTGTATCCCTGAAATTCACTGCAAGTTACATAGGCGTCTGCCAACGGTAACCCTCCTGAACTGAGCTGAAGGAACAGACTATCCTGAACCTGTAGAACCTGAAAGTCAATTTCGGGTGGATTATTCAGATGAAGCGAGAAACAGGCATCTCCCAGGGAATTAAGCTCATAGGCACACCACTTATAGACTGATGTTCCCCAGAAATAAGGAATGAATGATATCTTTTGTATGGCATTAAGCTCTGCTAATCGGGTATATTTTTCCGTAAACAAAAGCCGAAAGAACTCTTTCTGGTAGAATTCCGAAAAGCCGAAAGCAGGGGCGGCGGGCGCACCCCAACCATATCTTGAGTTACCGATATATCCCAGTTGCCCTTTCCCGATGGAAACGACCAGATTCTCACCAATCGAATTATAATCGAAGGCGGCAGACCAGCAGCCGATTGAATAAAAAATTCCTCCATATTCATTGCACAGCTGATCCAGATTCTCATTTCTTATTCTGCCATCTTCCAGACTGAGTGAAGTTTTCCCCGCATGACCGGTATGTTGAATAATATTCTGATTAGCATTCATCATTTGAAAAGCATTGCCTTCATTATTGATTTCTCCATATAGAAATTCAATATTGAAGTAATCTGGAAAATATTGCTGATATATGTAAAGCTGACAGACTTCACTTTGAGACTCCGGCCAGAGTTCCATCGATAATCCTCCAGCCCTGGTATAATCTTCCAGATATCCTTTTTCATATATGATCAGACGGTTTATATAATCTTCTATCTCTTCCGGCTGATTTACCGGGATTCGACTGACAAAGACCTCCGGAAAATAATCAGGAAGATCATCATCTTCCCCGAAAATATCATTTCCGTTAGCATCCCAGTCCCCATCCAGGCAGCTGAAATATATATCTCCCGGGATATCATTCTCATCGGAGTAAGCACCGAAAGCACAATCAAATGCGAATAATTTTCTATCGGGAAGATTATTTACATCTCCACCCAGAGTCACATGGCTAATGGCTTCATTCTGATAATAATAGATAATACAATTACGAATCTTCTCCGGTAAATCCCGGCCCTGATATAGACTGGCAATATCAGATATGGTCTCATGATAGACTTTTTTCCCCTGTAAGCCCCTCCATTCCAGCAAAGGTTGGAATGAATCCAGAAATTCACCGCTGGTCAGCAGGAGATAGCCATTATCATCAGAATCTCCACGATCCGGCAGATTCAGCAGGGCAGCGACCCGTTCAGATACATACCCGGCCTTGAGAGCTGCGGAGTGACTGCTTTCTGCGAAAGTTACAGTTATTTTAATCTGACGGGGAATTTCCAACAGGTTGTCAGTAGGATAATAAATTGCCTGGTAACAGGTTAAGTAACCTATATTCCTGTCTCCGCAGTATCCTTGTCCAATATTGTGTATTACCTGATCCGGAAACTGTTTTCGATTGTAATATTGCAACTGGGTAAGTTTACGCGGGGAAACTGATTGAAATCCCAGTGGTTTGGCTTCCGGTACAGGAACCAGAGGTTTAGTCAGATAGAAATATTCCACATCGTTCATTTCTACAGTTGCGGATTCTACACATAATCCCAGGGGAATTTCCCAGAATATTTTCCTGGCCGGAATCAGGGGAGCTCCAGGTTCACAGGGGAAATAATCACCTTGTGCCTCAAACAGGCGGCAGTATTCTTCATCAAATATTATCTGAATGTCGTTATCGATAAATAAATCAAGAGTGTAGGAAGGTAATATCAGCATTATTAAAAACAGAGAAAATAAATATTTCATCCTGCCACCAAAAAGCTTAATTTACTATTGGATTTAGCTGTTTCCATCGTAGAAATCTTCCTAAACAGATACAGAATGAAGGTCAATAAATAATTAAAAGCATAAAAAAATCTTGCCAGTTTCACTTTAATTTCTTCCGGATATTTATAAAGCATCATTGTATTTAAATACTGGGACCCGGAGAAGGCTGATAACACTGTAAAGGAAAAAGAAAATGACAAAGTTAGCCTTTATTTTAATAACAAGTGCAGGTTGTTTTCTTCTACTGATATTAATTTTAACAGCAACCGCCAGTAAAGGTATTGTCATAAATCAGGATTCACAAGAACATATCATAATGGCAGAAATAATGCAGAAATCTTTCTGGCAGGGAGCTTGGATATTATCCGGAAGTTTAACCCCAGTGTATCCTCTGGTGCTGGTATGTTTAGCAGCAATCGCAGATTCCAGCCTGCTTTCAGTCGCCCGTTGGTTGAATCTTTTTATTGCCTGTTTCATCTATATTCTGGCAGCTATCCTCCTGTGGAAAATCATTCAAAATCGATCCGTAATGTTCTTTGCTGCAATCATGATGAGCTTTTCCATCCCCTTCTTCGCCAATGCCATATCCCTGGGTGAAGAAGCTCTTTTTATACTGTTGATGCTTATATTCCTGCATGTCTTGCTGAAGAAGGAATATTCTGCCAGTGTAAATTTCTGGTTGATTTTACTGACAATTATTTCCTGCCTGACCAGCCAAAGTGGTTTCTGTCTTATCCCAACGGGCGGGTTATTCCTAATGCTATTCTGTCCTGGCCGTCTACGTTATCGTTTTAGAAGAATGATAATCTATTTATCATTTACAATTATTCCATGGGGCTTATTTTATGCTTTAAATAAAATGATATCGACCTTCATGATTAACAATCCTTATCAATACCAGTCGTCTATATTACTCCGTGCAAATTTCCTGATAAAAACCCTGATAAGCTGGTTCTTGCCCTGGAGAAATTATCCCGGCCTCAC
>JAFGEH010000070.1 GCA_016931665.1 Candidatus Cloacimonadota bacterium
AAGAATATCAGGCAGATTGAATACAAGACTTCAGTGTTCCTGAACAATGCCGGCTCCACGAATTAGAGGAGGAAGCATGATCAATATCCTCAAGAGTGAAAGTGGCGCGATCATCTCTTTTGTCGCCGCAATAATTGTGGTTTTAGTATCTGTAATTTCAGGTTTATCTCTGGTGGCCATTGTCCAGACAGATCAGGTTCAGACTCAGTACCAGCAGGATATGTTACAGGAAGAATTGCTGTTACGTAGTGATGCTGCCCGGACCCTGTTCAGTCTCGAGCTGAGTCGGCCAATTCTGGAGAGAAGAGTTGAGATCCTGGAACCCCATCGAACCACATCATATACGATAAAAAGTATTCAGAGAACTATATCCATTGAAAATTTCATGGGTTTTACCACCGAACAGGCCGTAGCGGTCACATCTACAATTAGTGCCAGAAGATCGCGCCTGTTCAGCAGCCAGAATGTTTCTCCCATTAAACGGGCTACGGAACGTTACCTGCGACGTGAAAGCCTGGCTCAGTTTCAGTATTTTACGGATCAGGAAAGCTCCGAAAATGTAGATGGCGGTACTGAGGCTGGAGCGGTAAAATTCTGGGGTCCCGATGTCTTGAACGGCCCCGTGCACAGCAATGATGATATCTGGATCCAGCAGGCCGGCGGAGGTAACAATGGCGGCTGGCCGACTTTCCATGACCATGTAACAACTTCCGGCATCTTCCGCAAATATCCCACTGGTATCCATCTGGTTGACAGCGGAGCACCCATGGAACAGATATTTCAGGGTCCCGAACCAGCCTGGCTGGAACATGTTCCGGGTATTATTTTCGAACCCAACGCCAATGATATCCGGGCGAATGGGATTCGGCCTTTCACGGGACTTGATGCCGATATTGTACATGTTACGATTTCTTCTTCCACTTATGAATCCTGGATCGGCAGGTATGTTTACGACGGTGTCCAAGATTTCACAGTTTACAGCTGGTATCCGGCCAACGCCAGCCAGGCCAATGCTGTTGTAAATGCCGGTTACAATTGGTTTGAAGACGCTGATTCCATCTGGACAAACCACATTCCCATCTATAATCTGGAATGGGTCTCGGGACCAAGTGGCTCCGTTATTAACCGCTGCGTCTGGGTTGATGAGGGCCAGCTCTGGATTCAGGGTTCGGTTGGCGGCAAGCAGACCTGGGGTTGTGCCGATACGGTTTACATTATAGGTGATATAACGTATGAGCACACAAATATAGGCGATCCCCCGGATGATGAGGATAACCTGAACCGTCAGGACTATTTCGGCCTCGTTTCGGAAAAAAGAATTTTTGTAAAGTACAAGCACCGTGATCCGGAAACAGGCGATATTATGTCGCCCAACTGCAATGATGTCTATATGTATGGCGCCTTTGCGGCGATCGGCCTGGGAGAGGGCGAAATGGCCAGTCACTGGGATGGGATATTTACTTTTGAATATCAACATCCGCATGGCAGTACTCCCAATTTCACTGCTCTCAGTCCCTATACAGAACAGGAAACCACCTACACGTATATTGATTTTCACAAATTCATCTATCCCATCATGCCCTTTGTCCCGCCCAATATCAGTGGTTTCAATCTGCATGGCAATCAACCTCCAGACAACCTGCCCTGCGGCTATAATTATGAAGCGCCAGGCTATCTGAACAGCTATCCCAACTCCGCCAACGGGAATCCCAACTATAATTATGCCACACCTTATGGAACTGACTGGCCCTGGTTAAATCCGATCTGGCCGGAAAACCGTCAGACCATAGTCTTCGAGCGGGGATCTCTTCATATATTCGGTGCTATTGCCCAGCGCCGCCGGGGTTTTGTGCATCGTTCGGGAATCGATCCTTACAATCATCCCGACCAGATGGAATGGGATCTGTCAGCATTTCACTATGACGGCACTCATCCCAGCACGGGATATGCCAAAGATTATTATTATGATCAGAGGTTCCTCTTCGTACAACCGCCCTGTTATCCGGAAGTTTACCGGGGTTTTGGCAGTGAGGTTCTCACATCTTTTCAGGAGGAAAGCTGGTTTTTTGTGATTCCAGATTGATATTCAGAAATTTACATGATAACGGAAAAATAGTGAGGAAGTATGGCAAAAGAGAAGAAAACTAAGTTCAAGGAATCAGTGGGGCTGGATATCGGATCCCACAGCATAAAACTGGTCCACTTGAAGCGATTGCATGAGGGTTACAAACTTCTGAATTACGAAATGAAATCAACCATCCCGGAAGGGCTGGATTACTCGCCTTCTGACCTTTCACCGGACCGCTTTGCACCAGTTTTGGCTGGAATGTTCAAATCCCTGAAGATCAATCCCAGGAAATTGAAACATCTGGTGTCCAGCATTGGAGGGGATAATACCAGCATCAAACAGATCAAAACCATTTATCTGCCGGACGATGAACTGGAATCCGCCCTCTTTTTCGAGGCCAAGAAGCATTTGCCCATCAGTGGGGCTGAGATGCTGCTGGATTATCAGGTACTGGGCATTGAAGAAAAAACCAACAACATGAACATTCTGCTGGCTGCAACCACCAAGGATTTACTCTCCCAGCATTCCCAAATTCTAACCGATGCTGAAGCAGCTCCCGGTGTGGTCGATATCGAATCACTGGCAGTTACCAATAGCTTTGCCCTGAATTCTTATCTGGAAGAAGGAATTTATATAATTCTCAACCTGGGAGCACATAAAACCAATATGGTGATCTACGGTCCCGAAGCCAAGTTCTTTGCCCGGGATATTCCCTGGGCCGGATACCATTTCACCAGAGAGATCATGAAAAGAAAGAAGCTTTCCTTCGAAGAAGCAGAAAAATACAAAAAAGAATATGGCTTAAAAGAAGAGAAGGTAACCAGTGACGGGAAAACCATTCTCTCGCTTGATATAGCAGAAAAAACCACAGCCGAGCAGATCGCCATGGAAGTTAAACGATCCTTGCGCTTCTATGTCAAAGAAGCGGGTAACAGTGATTTCAGAAAGATATTGATGACAGGAGGTACTGCCAAACTGCTTGGTTTACCAGAATATCTTGAAGAGAACCTGAATCTTCCCACCGAGGTGTATAATCCTTTCGCCAACCTGGAAATGCCCGAGAAATTCAAAGACAAACAAGACCCGCAGCTGGCCCTGGCCCTGGGCTTGGCCATGAGACCGGAATAGAGGAGCCAGATATGAAACAATTTTATTTCAAGATCAACCTGAACAAATATGGCGAGTTAAGAAGAAAAATCCAAAAAGACAAAATAACTTTCCGAAATACTGTGTTGGTTTTTGTTATTGGTACAATTATTTTGTACGTTTTTGTACTTTATCTCAATTCATTCCTTGATAAACGCATCAATACCAGAACCGAACTGCTGTCACAGATCAGACAGGAAATCCAAAGCTATCAGGTAAGCGGAGATTATCTTTCTTCCAAAGACCTGCAGAGACTGGCCAAGATTAGTACCGAAAGAATCTTCTGGGCGAGAAAACTGGTTGCCCTTTCGGAACAGACCACCGACAAAATAGCTATTACCCATTTCTCCTTCAAGAATAATGTATTGAGCCTTTTTGGTATAACCAAACTGGATAAAGATGAAAAGGAATTCGATCTGATCGATGATTTTATTGCCAATCTCAAGGCTAACGAACAGATCAGTATAGATTTTCCCGATATCAAACTGGTTCGTTCCCGGCGGGATTTCGAAAAGGAAGTCGAGATTCTGAGATTCCAGATCGATTGTATTGCCATTGAGTTCAAAGATAAGGAGGAGCTGCTATGAAACAGAAATACTTGATACTTCTCTGCCTGATCGTGCTGATTACCATTCTGTTTTTCTATTTCAGCAGCAATGGCATTGATAAAAGAGTTAAAAGGATTGCCAGACTGGACAGGACAATCAAGATAGAGCAGGAAAAACTGAACAGTGCCAAAGTACTCAATGAACAATTACAGCAGGTTTCCAAGGTGATCAGGAACAGTATTTCGGAAAAAGACCTGTTCACTACGGAAGAAGCTAATGCCTTTATCAAGAGATTAGCCGACCTGGCCGATAAATACAAGATAGCAATTTATGCCATGTATCCCAAACCCATTACTACTGTCAGTCGCAGGTATGCTGAACATCTTTATACCATGGAGATCAATTGTACCTTTGTGCAAATGGGGCAACTCCTTTCAGACCTGGAAAGTTTCGATAATATCATTCGTGTTAAAACCCTGGATGTCCGGCCTCAAACCGAAGATAAAAAGACATTCTATGATGAACAACAGGAAACTCATTACAAAGTGACCCTGGAGCTATCTACATACAAGATAGTCAAGGAGGCGTAAGTGGAAGAAAAATATCTCAAGGATTTCGTGATTGCCATGGTGGTTATCATCTTACTGGTGTTTGCCGTAAAAGACTATTATTTGCAGAAAAAAATCAAGGAGATACCGCTGGAATCAAGTTATAAGAACCTCGCTCTCAGTCAGGAATTACTGATGCAGATTCAGGAGATTGAAGAATCTATAAATGACCGCAAGGAATTTGTGTTTACAGTAACCAAGGATCCTCTGGAGCAGAACCTGATAGTCAGAACCAAGAGAGATCTGGAAAAACTCTGGCAGGAAGAAGTGGCAGGAATGGTGCGCCTGGAAGCTACTATGATCACTGAAACCGGGCGAAAAATAGCAGCCATATCCTACGGCGGGGAGACGAAGAGATATGAAATCGGTGATTCTTTTGAATTTGGCAAGATCATTGATATCAGGCAAGGCGAACTTGTATACCAGCATGGTAATAAAACCAGTGTGCTTGCCCTGCAGCAATTACCTCCCAAACCGGCAGAAATACGTTCAGACACCGGAACCAAAAGTCGAGAATATAATTGGTAAAAAAATATTCGAAAGGAGTATTAATGAGATCATTGCATTTTAATTCCAAAGTTTCAGTAATCATAGTGATTCTTGTTGTAGCAGGAATCCAACAACTCCTGGCAGCTGCCGATTTACTGGAAACGAAGATCAGCATCGATGCTGAAGATGGCACTATTTCTCATATAATTGCAACTATGGCCAAACTTAGTGACTGTAATATTGTCCTGGCTCTGGATGCCATAAGTGATGACAGACAGCAGTCAGAAGAAAAGAAATTAACCATTCACTTAAAAGATGTTCCCATCGAACAGGCACTATCGCTGGTAGTTAAATCAATTGGCCTTTCCTATCGTCTGATCGGTGAACGCACTTTTCTGGTTGGACCGAAAGATAAGATCAGTGAAGAGATCGGAGAAAGATCTTATGTTATTTATCTCAATTATGTGGATGCTGACAGAATAATTGATGCCCTGAACATCATGCCGGGGAAGGTGGTCCCGATCCAGGGACAGAACGCCCTGATGATCATGGCTAATCCTGAGTCCTATGCTGAGATAAGCAAAAAGATACAGGAAATCGATAAGCCGCAGAAACAGATCGAAATCAGAGCCAGACTGATCGAAATAGCAGTGAACGAAGCCGAGAAGTATGGTGTAGACTGGTCACGACTGAATAAACTGACCACAATCCTGGCTGAAGATCCGGTAACCGCCAACGGTATGGGTTTACCTTACAACTATAATACTGCCGATCTTAATTCTCCCCATGGCTCACTTACTGACTTCGGGGTCTTACCGGAAGATCAATATTTTCAGAAACTGGACAGCTGGAGTGACATCGGGCATTTCAGCCGTCAGTTAACGGCTTTCGATGTTACTATCGACTGGCTGCTGGAAAACAACGCTGCCCAGCTGCTTACCGATACCCGGATAACTGCCCTGAACGGGGAAGAAGCTGAGATCCATATCGGTGAAGTAGTACCATTCGTTGTTTATGATGAAGATAATGATGTTCAGGTGGAAAGAGAGAATGTCGGTATTATTCTGAAGATCAAGCCGAATGTCAACAGCGAGGGCGAAATTACCACCAGGATCGAGCCAGAGGTCAGTTCGGTAATAGAACTGGTCAAGGGTACAGTACCACGTACCAAAGTACGCCGGATAGTATCAACCGTTACCGTTCCCAATGGCAAGAAAATCATCGTCGGCGGTTTATTGAATTCCATAATCTCCACGAAAGTTAACAAAGTTCCCTTACTGGGAGATATTCCCTTTATCGGTCAACTCTTCCGTCATAAACATGAAGTAGTTGAGAATACTGATCTGATTATTGAAATTACTCCCCGGCTCGTTGGTTATGATGAAGCACCAGACTTTGAACTGGACGAACGACTGGAAAGAGAATTGATTAAGCGAAATTAGGAGGAAGCAATGAAAAATTTTAAACCTCTGCTCCTTATCTTGCTGTTAACCCTGATGCTCGTTCTATCTGTAACCGGCTGTGACCGGCGAACCACGGACCTGCCCGGTATCAAGATAGTGAGTATGACAGCCAATCCCACAACCATATATGCCGATAACAATATTACCTATTCCACCATCAGAGTGATGGTAAAGGATGAGGAAGACTTTGCGGTGACATCCGAACCAGTCACCTTCAGGTCCAATATCGGTTCTCTGATTAAGAATACCACCACCGACAGTATGGGTGTGGCCGAAACCTTTTTCTGGGATAGCGGAGATATCGGATTGGCAACGATCGAAGCATTCGTGGCAGATGAACGTGCCAGTGTACAGGTTATGATCGATTCCATACCCAATATTGTTTCTTTAAATTTCACCCAGATCCCTAATGCCCTTAATATTGATGATATTACAACTATCAAAGCTAAAGGTATCAATGAAATAGGCAATGTTCCTGATGGCACTATGATTTTCTTTGAAACAGACCTGGGCTTTTTCCAGAGTGTCGATGGAGTTTCTCTCGGCAATGTTGCCAGCGATGATACTCAGAATGGCGTGGCTCAGGTTGTTTTCAACGCCGGAACACTGCAGGGGGAAGCAACAATTGTTGCCCGCATCGGAACTATATATACAGAGGGAATGATTACGATTCATCCCGGTTCACCCCGTTACATGTATCTCTATCCGGAAGTCCTGGAAGTTCAAGCTAACAGCGGACAATCAGTTGAGATCATGACCAGGGTGGAAGATAAATATCACAATCCCGTGGAAAATGGCGTGGGCGTGAGCTACACAACTACTCTGGGAACGGTTAATCCCAATGGAAATACAGATTCCCTGGGCATTGCCTACACTAATTTTTCTCCTGGAGTAACGGCGGGGATAGCTCAGATCGACGCCGTGGCTGATTCCGCCACTGCCAGGACTTTCATCACAGTTGTATCAGATGATGTACATTCCATAGTATTTGATTTTTCCGGGATCATTGGTATCCAGGTGCAAGGCACCGGCGGTCAGGAATCTTATGAACTTTCGGTCAGCCTCAAGGATATGAGCGGGAACCTGATCACTAATGATGTGATGGTTCATTTTGAATTACTGAATTATCCCAATGGTACCAACATAAACAATATCGGTCCTGCAGACAGCACCATGTCGGTTAATGGCCATGCCATTGTTTCCATCAATAGCGGTTCTGAGGCAGGGGTAGTCCGGATCAAGGCTTATGCCTATAACCAGGAAGGTAATGAGATCAGCGCGATTAAATCCGGTATTGTTGTTCATGCCGGACCTCCCAATTCAGCTTCTTTTTCTCTGGGAGGTTACAGTCAGGGACAGAATATGGGAGGCGGAATCTGGAAGGTCCAGGTAGCAGCCCTGATCAGTGATATGTATGGTAATCCGGTGGACCAGGGTATTGCCGTATTCTTCTCTCTACCCGATGATCCGGATTTTGCCTCAATCGAAGCGGCTGCCTATGTAGGCAATGAGAATGCCAATGGTGATTCCCTGGCCGGTACGGCCTTCACCTATTTGACTTACGACGGAGTCTATACCAACGAAGTTATTGATATTCAGGTTGAAGTGGGTGGTTTTGACACCTATCCGGGCAGTGTTGTCCTGCCGATCCAGTTCCCCGTGATCGATATGGTACCGGTTCCGCAGCATGTTGACTGGGTAAATGCGGGAGATAACCAACCCAAATCAACCCAGATCAGGATCACTATCCGAGATGGACAGAATAACGCCATCGATAACCAGGTTGTGACTTTCTATACTACACTGGGGACACCTCTGGCACCCACTCCGCCCGATACCGGCGACCCTAATACGGGCTTGACGGGAGTTGTCGATGGAGAACATGGCAGATTGAACAAGACCATTCAGTTCCAGAAATATGAATGTCCTGCTCCCACTCCAGCCGGGCCTGGTACAACTACAGCAACGATTACGGCACATATTCTGGGGACAACAGTTAATAATACTGCTTCTGTAATACTCTTCCGTTATACTGATTAGGTTATAGAGAATAATAAGGAGCTGGCATGACTTTCAACCCTCAGTTCTCCAGAATTGGCGAGATTCTCGTACATCTGGGTGCAGTGAATGAAGACCAGGTAAAGGAAGCTCTGGTCAAACAAAGCAATTTCGGCCTGAAAATGGGTGAAACCCTGCGTAAACTGGGTTATATTACAGAAGATGATCTGTTGCAGGCCCTGCATTTACAGTTGGATTATAGCATCATAAATGAAGAGGAACTGCTGGATCTGGATTCAGAAGTTGTTAAGAAGATACCAGAACCATTCGCAGTCGAAAACCGGGTCATAGCGATCCGGGAAGAAGGCGGTTCTATTCTGGTGGCGATGACTGATCCGGAGAATATAGTTATTCATGATAATCTGAAAAAGATCCTTAACCGTCCCATAAAACCAATCCTGATCGGTGAATCAACGCTGCATGATACCCAAGAGAGATATTATAAGAGTATCCGTACCACCTCTCAGGTTGAAGATGCGGTAGGAAAATTCGAATTTGTGGCGGTTGATGAAGATGAAAACGAGATAACTGTTGATTCCAAGGCTGAAGCTGATGCACCTGTTGTCAAACTGGTAAATCTGATCATCACGGAAGCCATCAAATCCAATTCCACGGATATTCATATCGAGCCTCTCTCCCGGGAAACGCGGGTAAGGTTCAGAATTGATGGTGCCCTGAGGGAAGTAATGTCGCCACCCATTGGTCTCCACGCCGGTATAGTCTCTCTGGTCAAGGTTATGTCCAAATTGAATATTGCCGAAAGAAGATTACCTCAGGATGGACATATATCACTGAAGACTGCTATCAAGAGTGTGGACGTTCGCGTTTCTATAGTCCCTACAGTGACCGGAGAAAAAGTGGTGATGAGGCTTCTGGACAAAGGAGAGTTCGGTTTCAGTCTCACAACTCTGGGTTTTTCCGGCCGTAACCTGGAAACTTTTAAAAAATGGATTCGCCGTCCCTATGGGATTAATATCGTTTCCGGTCCGACCGGAAGTGGTAAATCCACCACTCTCCATGCTGCTCTGAAGGCGATCAGGAATATCGAATCCAATATTGTTACGGTAGAAGACCCAGTGGAATACCGCCTGGATGGTATAACTCAGATCGAAACCAATGCCAAGATAGATCTGACTTTTGCCCGGGCTCTGCGGTCGGTAGTCAGGCAGGACCCCGATATTATCCTACTGGGAGAGATCCGGGATGATGAGACAGCTGATATTGCCATTAAATTCTCTTTGACCGGTCATCTGGTTTTTACTACTTTGCATGCCAATGATGCTCCATCTACAATCACTCGTATGCTGGATATTGGTGTCCCAGCCTATCTCGTGGCTTCATCGGTCAATCTGGTTATGGCTCAACGTCTTGTACGTTTGATCTGCACTCATTGCAAAACAAGTTATACCCCGACTCCCGAAGAACTCCGGGAAGCAGGGCTCACCAAAGATGAAGCTGATCAAATCAAATTTAAAAGAGGAAGTGGATGTGTGCATTGTGATAATACGGGTTACAGCGGTCGTACGGGGATCTTCGAGATTCTAGAGGTGACCAGTGAGATCCGCCGGTTGATCTTTGAGGGAGCTCATCAGGATGTCATCCGGGATTCAGCCATAAAGAATGGAATGCAGAACCTGCATGAAAGTGGTATGGAAAAGGTAAGACAGGGTTTAACCACCCTGAGCGAAATCATTAAATTCACTGTCTCAGATAATTAATGAAGGGTAATATATGGCTAGTTTTCAATTTGTAATCAAGGATGCCAAAGGGGCTAGATCTGAAGGTATTATCAAGGCTAACAACATGGATGAAGCCATTGATAAACTTACCCGGGAAGGTGGAACCATAATCTCTGTCAAGTCAACCGGAGAAGGTGCCTTTAAAGGTAAGCTATCTCTGTTTGACAAACTGATGCTGTCAATTTTCAAACTGAGAACAGGGGTTAGTTTAAAAATTCTGGTCTTCTTCACCCGTCAGATGTCAACCATGTTTTCTGCCGGATTAACTATCGAGAAATCCCTAAGCAATCTGGCAAAAGAAGAGAAGAATAAGAAATTCCAGAAAGTACTGAATCGGCTGTCCAATGACATCAAGAAAGGTTTCAGTCTGTCCGAAGCTATGGAACAGCATCCCGGTGTCTTCAATGCTCTTTACGTATCCCTGGTGAAAGCTGGAGAAGTATCGGGTACCCTCCATACTGTTCTGGACGAACTTTCAACCTACCTGGAAAAGATCGAAGATACCAGAAGGAAAGTCTGGTCTGCCCTGACTTACCCGTTTTTCATTGTTTTCTTTCTGATCATTGTGGTCTGGGTCCTCTTCTATTACATTATTCCCCAGTTTCAATCGGTTTATGCTAATTTCAATGCCGATCTGCCGGGTCCTACCCTGGTTGCCATCAGTATCAGCGAATTCATACGTGACAATATCTTCTTTGCTTTTATGTTGATTCTGGCCCTGGTTATGACAGTATTTCTTATCTATTTGTCCGATCGGGGCAAATATGTTATCGACAGCTTCATCCTCAGATTCCCGGTGATAGGTAACATGATCAATAATTCTATCATGAGTAAATTTTCCCGAACCTTCAGTATCCTGATGGCGTCCGGTGTTCCCATTATGGAAACACTGGAACTGGTAGAAAACGTGGTGCAGAACGCAGTGATCGAAAGCGCAGTAAGAAAAGCCAGGATCATGGTGAAAGAGGGATACAGCGTAGCTGGAGCTTTCAAAAAGACGGAAGTATTTCCACCCACCCTCCTGCAGCTGATTTCTACCGGGGAAGAAACCGGAGATATGGACAAACTCCTGGCCAAAGCAGCAGAATTCTTTGAGAAGCTGGTGGATTCGGTAATTGACCGGTTGACTTCTCTGATTGAACCCATTCTTATAATCCTCATGGCTGCTGTGGTCGGATCAATTATCATTGTTATTTATCTGCCTATATTCAAGCTGGGTTTGGCCATCAGTTCAGGAATGAAATAATAGATAAAATGCAGTAAGGGGTGTAGTACTACACCCCTTTTTTTTAGCTGATGATAATTATATATATATTCATATTCCTTATAGGACTGGCTCTGGGAAGTTTCCTGAATGTCTGCATTCACCGCTTGCCGCAAGGTGAATCAGTGATCTTTCCACGCTCTCATTGCCCTGCCTGTGGGCATAAAATCAAGAACCTTGATAACATACCGCTAATAAGCTATCTGCTTCTGCGGGGGGAATGCCGCTATTGCGGGTGGAAAATTGCCTGGCATTATCCGCTGGTTGAGTTTATTACTCCTTTAATTCTGCTAGGTATTTTCATATTGCACGGCAGCAGCTTCAACCTCCTCTTCTTCAAATATTCAGTGTTCTATCTGATAAGTACTGCCATTTTCTTCACAGATCTTTTTCGTCAGATGATTCCCGATCGCCTGTCACTTGCCCTGATGGTAAGCGGAGTGATATTTTCTCTGTTACCCGGCAATGATATCAGCTGGCTAGAATCTATCTTATCAGGGTTGTCTATCTTTTCCTTTTTCCTGATTCTGGCTTATGTATTTCATAAGTTCACAGGTAAAGAAAGTCTGGGCGGTGGTGACATAAAATATCTCACGGCTGTTGCTGCCAATCTGGGCTGGCTGGGAAGCTTGTTTACTATTATGCTGGGCTCTATTCTGGCTTTACTGATTTTATTGATCAGCGGCCATGATCATAATAAGAAATTCCCTTTTGGGCCATTTCTGATCACCGGCAGCCTTATTTTTTTCCTTTTGAAGGAATTTGTTCTACATAATTATCTTACCTTTTATAAATAATTCTGACATAATTTTTCCGTCTCCCGGAATAGAAGTTGCACTTAATTATATATGATATAATGAAATGTGGCAATATTGTAAATTAAATCTACATTTATACAGGGAGGCAGATATGAGAAGGTTGGTTTTAATTCTTATCATGTTTATTACCTGTATTTTTGTTTTTGCTTACGAATGGAACCCGATTGGGCCAGCCTGGATCAATGTAACAAATTACTGTTTTACCGGGACAAATCCTTTCTGGGAAATCATCTGTACGGATGGCGGCTTCCTGTCCAGACAGGTTGAGAATTGGGTGCTGCATTCTTTCAGCGGATTACCTGTCTGTGCCGTGTTATCCGACCCGAGCGGTGAAGGAGATCTGCTGGTGGCCTTGGGAGACGGCAGTGATTCGGATGGGATCTATCGCTATACTTTTGATATTGATTCATTTTCGGTACTGGCCTGGATGATGTATCCGAAATTTCTGCTGCAGCATGAACCAACAGGGGAATATTACTGCGGAGGCATGGAAGGCTTACGGAAATCTGACGATGGCCAGGCATGGCAGGCAGTATCCTATTTCTCCGGTATGGAATGTACTGCCATGACCTATTGGGGAGA
>JAFGEH010000071.1 GCA_016931665.1 Candidatus Cloacimonadota bacterium
CCGCTGATTGTTACTATCGGCCTGCCGATAAAAGTGACGGAAAACGTGCAGTTGACTTACGATATGATAGAATCAACCTCGCCGGGCAGCAGGGTGATCCTGTCTTTCGACTACGATCCGGCCAGTCAGCCCGAACTGCATCCCATGGCGATAGCCATCATGCAGCATTGCTTTTCCCGGAAACTGAAGGTGATCGTGATCGCACTCTGGCCGATGGGCGTTCAGATGGCCGAAGATGTTTTCTCCAAGGTCAGGGTTGAATATCCTGAGGTTCAATATGGTGTTCATTACGTGAATGTGGGATACAAAGCGGGTGGTATCGTCACCATTCAGGCCATGGGTAAAAATTTTCGGGATATTTTTCCCAAAGATATGAACGGGACAGACATCAATGAGCTTCCCATCCTGAACGGGATCGATAACTTCGAGAATATCGGTTTTGTTGTTTCTTTCTCGGCTGGCGATCCCGGACTTAAACAATGGGTGCAGGTGGTCAGCGATAAATACAACAGGAATGTTTCCGGCGGAGTTACCGGGGTCAGCGCTCCTTCCTTCCTGCCTTATGTCAATGAGCAGCGTCAGCTTTACGGCCTGCTGGCAGGTTTGAAAGCTGCCGCCGAATATGAAGTGCTGGTTGAAAAGCCGGGAACCGCTACCAGCGGCATGGATGCTCAATCCCTGGCTCATCTGATCATAATAATTTTCATAGCTGTTGGAAATATAACCTACTGGCGGAATCGCCAGGCCCGGAAACGAGGTGAAAAATGATTACCTTCTTTACACATCTTGGTGTCTGGCTGGGGGCACTGGTCACTTTTGCCATCTTCAGCTTCCTCTATAAGGACAATCCCGTCTATAAGATTGCCGAGCAGCTGTTTGTGGGACTTTCGGCAGGTTACTGGTTCGTGTATACCATATACTTCATTCTGCTGCCCAATATGTACGATCCACTGGTTAGCAATTTCACCCGCAACTGGTATCTGCTCTTCCCGGCTATTCTGGGGATCATGATGCTGCTGCGGCTGATACCCAGTATCGAATGGGTCAGTCGTTTTCCCATCGCCCTGGTGATCGGAACAACTTCGGGTGTGTTTTTTGTCCGTTACCTTAAATCCGATGTGCTGAACCAGTTGACGGCCACCATGATCAACCCCTTTAACGGCGGCAGCTGGGTGGTTGTGATCGGTCAGATCCTGCTGGTGGTGGGCACGATCACAGGCCTGATCTATTTCTATTTCAGCAAGAAACACGAAGGTGCGCTGGGCACTGCGGCCAGGATCGGTATCTACTTCCTGATGGTGAGTTTCGGGGCAGCCTTCGGCTATACAGCCATGGCCCGTATTTCATTGTTGATCGGCAGATTGCAGTTTCTGCTGGGGGACTGGCTGGGAATTATTTCTCCCTGATAATAATCGAATCAGAGATAAAAGAGGGGAATTATGGAAGAGAAGAGCAAACAGCAAATGGTGTTCGATTGGCTCATGAAGAATCCGGAAGTTCTTTTCGGGGAAGATAATACCAAACTCTATAAGAAATTCGGTAAAAGCGGATTGCCCCGTAACCGGCTCCGGTCTTATAAAAGCCGACTGAAAGAGAAGGTGGATAAAGGCGAAGTTGATCTGGAGAACCCGTTTTCCGAAAAAATTAAGGCAACGGAGAATCATCCCGAAAGCAGGAGATATCAACTGTTCTTCGGGATCGGAAAAATTTTCGGTATTCTGGTAATATTGATTTTAGCCGGTCTGTTGTTCAAACATATCAGGAAGAGCTTCCGGGATTAGTATAAGTTCAGGGGACCCGCTCCAGGGAAAAGATGATCACTGTGCCCCGGGGCTGATTATCCAAGGCATAAACATCGCCACCATACCTTTCAATGGTCTTTTTTACAATATGCAGTCCTAAACCGGAACGAGCGGTTTCTCCATAACTGAAATTTTCCCGGAATATCTCGGCTTTCAGCTCATCCGGGATTTCTTTGCCGTTATCGGCGATTTTAACCTGACAATACCTGGAAAGGGGCAGGATCTCGATTGAGATCTGATCTGCGTTGCCGTGGATTGCCGCATTATTCAGGATATTTTCAACCACAGAACTTAAAGCTTCATCTGCCATAACCCGGCAATGGCCAGTAACATTGATTTCAATACCGCTGATATTCTTGGAAACCTCATTGATTACATCCCGGATTTCATACATTTTCAAAGTCTGGTGACTCGACAGGAAAGTTTCCAGTTCACGCATGCGGTTGATCAGTTCCAGGCTTTTATCAAGGGAGCGGGAAGCTTCTTCAAGGTAGCGTTTGTCTTCACCGGTATGCTGGAACAGCTTCAGTGCGCTTTTACTGGCTACGAGGTTATTAGTGATGTCATGCCTGAGAATACGATTGATCAATTTCATATGTTCGCTTCTAGCCGCCAGTTTTTCTTCTGCCTTGCGGCGCTCTTCCACCTCGTGCAGCAATTTATTGTAGGTTTTGGCATTTTTCAGGGCAGTAGCGGCATAAGCGGCAAAGGTCTGGGCCAGGTTCAGGTCTTCTTCGGTAAAGATGTTGCCGATCCGGTTAAGACACATGGCTCCCAGCACCTGTTCATCAACCAGAAAAGGAGTTACGATTATTCTTTCGTTACTCAGAACCGATGTACCGGGAATCTGATAAGCATCATCCTGTCCGCTTACTTCATTAAATAAAAGACTTTTCTTCAGCTTCACGGCTCTGCCGGTCAGGCTGGAATTGATATTCAGCGATGCGCTCATAATTTCTGCAGCGTAAACCGGATCGACCACGGTCTGTGGGGTAAGGGTAACTCCATCCTCTTCAAGCAGATAGATGGCACTGTAGGCATTCAGTATGGCACTGGCTTCATTTCCTATTCTAGTAAGGACATCGATGATATCCAGGCTCTCGGTTAGGTGTCTGGCTGTTCTCAGTAGTTTTTCCAATTGCTGGGATTTGCGGGATTCGGCCATCTCCAGTTCGCGCTGCCGGGTGATATCGCGAAAAAAGAACGCAATATGGGTAATGTCTCGTTTAGAATTGATTAACGGATAGACATCAGCCTGGATCAGTTTGTCCTGCACCGCTAACTCCAGGGATCGAGGAGACGTCTGCCGGAAGATTTCCTGCAGCAGGTCTGTTCCTGCTGGTGCCAGGACCTGCAGATGCTTTTGCAATTCAGCAGAAACCTGTTCCGGATGGTTCTTGGCAAACAGTTGAACAGCTTTTTCATTGCAGACGATTGTCATGTTGGATTTGAATTGGATAACCGCAGCTTCCGGCAGAATATTCAGCAGAGCCGTAAGCAGGTTCTGATCGGTCAGGATTTCATTGTTATTAAATTTCAGGGACTGGTTCATGGCAAATGTGCTCCAGATTAGGGATTATACACCTCAACCGTGACCTGTTCGATCTGGCTGAGGCTGGCAAGCGGCTGCGAGAATTTATCCAGCATTTTCAGATAACGTTTCCGGCTTTGGGGTGGAATTTCTATGCTGGTCAGCCG
>JAFGEH010000072.1 GCA_016931665.1 Candidatus Cloacimonadota bacterium
CCGTTATTGTTGTAGAGGCAGTTATTCTCGTTATAGTTGCTCACGAAAAGATCAATATCGCCATCATTGTCATAATCAGCAGCAGTACAACCGTAGGAGCTGTTGCCGTCGGTGATGATATCTCCTTCGGTAATTTTGGTGAAAGTACCGTCATTATTGTTGAAATAGAGGAAGTTATGTTTGCCGTTATTGGCATCGTTATTGCAGACAAACAGGTCATCGTAGCCATCTCCATTGAAGTCCGCCCAGCAACAGGCATAGTTCCAGCCGCCATCGTTGACGATGTCTCCCGTGGTGATCAGCGTAAAATCCTGAGCATTAAGATTTACCGAAAAGAACAGGACAGAAAAGACGAAAAAAACCCTGAAACTATAAATGTTGGATAGCTGATATGCAAATACAGAGAATAATTTTTCTTTCATAGATCCTCCTGAGATTTATTGTTTATTCATCTTCCGCTTGTCAGTCAAATAAAAATTCATTCCCGGAATATTGTCAGGTTTAATCTGTAAAGCAGGGGGTTTTGTGGTAGCTATGAAGCAGATATTTTTCTGAGCAGGGTTGCTGCATCCGTCTTATGAATAATCAGGATAGCAATAAGACAGACCACTCCGAACTCGAACCTGTCCGCTCGGGCGGACAGGGCCAGGAGCTCTCCATTGAAATTCACCATGAAATGAAGCAAGATGGCAGCCAGAATGCTCCTGTGGCAATTATTATAGATCCAGGTAAAAATAACAGCCAGGGGTATAAGCTCCAAGAGAAAGAGCCAGAAGGAAACAGTTCCGATTCCCAGACCGGCCTGATAGGTCCCCTGAATCCAGAAAAGCGGCAGGTGCCAGAGAGCCCAAAAAGTCCCCAGTAAAAAGCTGGCCGGCAAAGCAGAATATTCAGCCTGCAATTTATCCAGGCCATAGCCCCGCCATCCCAGTTCCTCCGGGACCGGCCCGAAGATAAGGATAAAGAAAGAAAACCGGAGTAAAAGAAGAGGATGAGTGAGAATATCAGGTGTAACTTCCAGCTTTAAACCCTCACCGCCCAGCAGGTAATCCAGGCCGGCGGCTGTTCCTGCCGTCAGCAGTGGTAACCCGAGGATCACCAGATACCAGGGAGCTCTTATTCTGCGCCAATCGATGACGCGTAACCAGAAATCACGCCGGGTAAGGCTTGATTCACGGGTATAAAGAAGAAGCAATGCCATCAACAGGGGGCCGGCACCTCCCAGGAAATGCAGCAGACGAACCAGCTCCGGCTCTTCTGTCCTTGACAACCAGGCTGCTCCCAGCCAGAAAAACCAGCTCCAGCTGAGACTGTAAAAGAAATAAGTAAGAGGCTTGGCAGTCCGCTCAAAACTATCTTGTCTCATTATGATAAAAACCTTATTTAGAAAGCTTCTCCTATGCTCAGGTATAATCCATTACTTTCTGGAGTGAGGCCGTAATCCAGACGGAGGTTAAGCCTTGCCTCAGGATTCAAAGCGAAGCGGATACCTCCTCCTCCACTGATTTTCAAAGTTCTCAGCCTGAACCGATTCAGCTGGTGAGCTACATCGCCTATCCCGGCAAAGACAACCGCCCGGAAGCGCCACCAGACTGGCAGCCTGTATTCCGCCTGCAGAGCATACATGCTGTAATCCCTGTACCTGCCCTGGTAATATCCCCGCAACAGATTATAATCTCCTACTTCACCCAACAGCGACATCCTCTGGAAGGGGGGATCACCAGTCAGCAGATTGAAATAACCATTCAGTGCCAGTACCTGATCGGTCTTAACAGGTATATAATATCTCAAATCCAGATTCAGGCGGGTATAATCGTAATCACCGCCCAGGGTTTTATTAAACATCTGTACTGTAAGTACATTGTTGCGACCGAGGGCTGGTGAGAACACATTATCCCTGGTATCGTTACTCAGGGATAAGCCCAGGCCCAAAGCTGAACCCGAACCGCTCCCCGTTATAGATCCCATGGCCAGTTGTCCGTAATCTTCCACTTTTCTGAGTTTACTGTATTCATAATCAAAACTGAATCCGGTCCAGGTAGCGGGTAAGACGCGCCACTGGAAATGCAGATCGAATTTCACCCGGCGGGGGACATAATCTTCTTCAGCATTCTCACTGGTGGAAGGTCCGATTCCGTAAAACTTATCAGGAAACTCCTGATACGCCGCATAACCACTTAATTTGTAACGATCGTTCCGCCAGTTAACAAGGCCCGATATTTCTGCTGACACTTGTTTGTTTTGCGTATATATGAACGAAGGTAGAAAACTGGAAGGGCGGTTTTGGGCAGTTTTCCCAGGCAAGATCAGGTTCATCATCAACCCTCCTGCCAGTCTGGTTTCAGGAGTATAGCTTATAATGGGCAGTACAATAAGACTACTGCGTTTACTGTCTTCTCCCACAGTAATATCTTCTCCCGCCAGCAGATTCGTGATGAAAAGCAAAATCACTAAACTTAATAAGACCAGCGGCCTGAGCTGGCTGTAGATTATTTTTCTCATTCCAGTTTCCAATTATTTATTTGATCCATCTTCGGAAGATATTTTTTATCCGGCCTTCTGTATGTCAACCGACACTTTTCAATACAGCTTCCTATACATCTGGTAGATAAAATTGAATGAAACGGTTATAACCACTTGCATATTAGTTTTTCTATTGACAGATAAAAAAAATTAACCCGTATTGAAAATCGTATTAAGATTCTTTTTTGTTTGAATTAAAATTACGTTTTTATAACAGTTAACTGGCGACGGGCAGGAGATGGGATGAGGTTCAGAATCAGTGTATCAACTGCTATTATCCTCTTGATATCATTTTCTATAATAAAACTAAACGGACAGAAAATAACCCGGCCTCTCCGGGTAGGTATCTATGATAATTATCCCAAAATATTCCTGGATGAGCAAGGCGAAGAGGCCGGAATTTATCCGGAACTCCTTAATCATATCGCCAGTGCCGAGAAATGGGACCTTGTTTATGTTCCCGGCACCTGGGAGGAATGCCTGCAACGGTTACAGTCTGGAGCTCTTGATATAATGCCGGATGTAGCTTATTCTGAGGAACGGGCCAGAAATTTCAGCTTCAATCGGGAAACGGTTTTTAATAACTGGGCGGTGATCTATACACGTTCCCAGCAAGATGTGGGTTCCCTGCCTGATCTGGCTGGAAAAACCGTGGCAGTAATGAAAAGCAGTGTTCATACTACCGGAGACGACGGGATTTACCAACTGGTAGAACGTTTCGGAATTCATTGTGAATTTCTGGAGCTGGATGACTATCATCAGGTTCTGCTGTCAGTGGCAGAGGATCGGGCTGCTGCCGGCGTGGTAAACCGTATTTTCGGAGCAGAATTCGCCGACCAGTATGGAGTGAAGAAAACCGACGTCATCTTCAATCCGATCCAGTTACGCTTTGCCTTCCCTCCTTATTCTTCCTATACTCCCACCCTGATCCAAAGAATTGATGAGCATCTGCAACAAATGAAGCAGGATACAGAGTCCATCTACTATCAGATCCTTACCGAATATCATCTTTTCCCCCAAAAACGGCTTCCTGAATGGGTCATTCCTTCGCTGATCGGACTGGTCTGCCTGGTGATCCTGATCGCGGGAGCCAATTTGATGATGAAATGGCGGATCAACCTGCAGACCCGTATGCTGCAGGTGACAAATACCGAACTTAAGAAAGAGATTGAAAAACACAAAGCCACTCTGGCTGATCTGGAATTGAGCCGGGAACGGTTCCGGAGCCTGCTGGAAAATTCCTTCGATGCCATCATCGCCACCGATCGCAGAGGTAAAATCATCTTCTGGAACAGAACTGCCGGCGATATTTTTTCATACAAGGAAACGGAAATACTAGGTAAACCCTTTTCAGGACTTCTCTCACCCGACCTGCCTGCCTCTCGTAAAATAGCTTTCTATCGCGGTTTTCTCAGTGGCAAACTGCGCTATTTCACCCTGACTGGTATGACCGGAGAAGGGAAAATAATCCCTATCGAAGTATCAATATCACTCATCAGAGATACCAGGGACCAGATCATATCCTACCTGGCTGTGGTCCGTGATATAAGTGAGCAATTGCAAGCTTCTGAAGCCCTCCGTTCCAGTGAGGAGAAATTCCGTTCTTTCGTAGAGAATATCCCCGGACTGGTTTACATGTACGATCAGTATCCGGATGGCCATCGTGAACCTCTAATCATCTCCAGCCGCAATCGGGAATTCCTGGGTGAAGAACTGGGTGAGAGAATTAATGAAAATTATGATAGTTTCTTTGATTATATCCTGCCGGAAGATACCATAAAACTTCAGGAAAAAGCCAGAGCAGCCCTGGAAAGCGGTTCTGTGCTGGATATGGAATACCGGCTGAAAATCCAGCCTGACCAGATCAAATGGTTACGTTCCATCGGTCGGGTACAGTCTTTGCCGGGCAATGTTACCCGCTGGCAGGGAGTAATGGTCGATATCGACCAGCGGAAAAAAGCGGAAGAAGAGCTGGAGCTCTACAAGAAGCAATTGGAAATACTGGTCGACTCCCGGACCCGTGCTCTGCAGCAGAAAACGGTGTCGCTGGAAAAAGCCTACCTGAAGCTGCAGGAAGCAGATCAGCTGAAATCTGTTTTTCTAGCCAGTATGAGCCACGAACTACGTACTCCCCTCAATTCCATCATCGGTTTTACCGGGATACTGCTGATGGGCATGGTGGGTGAGTTGAGCGAAGAACAGCGTAAGCAGCTCAATATTGTTAAAAACAGCGCTCATCACCTCCTGGAACTGATTAACGACATTCTGGATATCTCTAAAATCGAGGCTGGCAAAGTTGACCTTGC
>JAFGEH010000073.1 GCA_016931665.1 Candidatus Cloacimonadota bacterium
ATATTATACAGAGACAAGGTGGCATTTTCTTTCCCGGGTAGATCAAAAGACATTGTTGTGGTGGTATGGAATGGATTGGGAGAAACAGTTACCATCTTGGCTGGTACGGGCAATGGTGACTCTGCCAGTGTGCCCGGATCGAAAAGTTCATCCAGAAGGAAAGTGGAAGGTTCCAGCAGATAAGCCGGAATCCCGGGGATGGCAGCCGACCAGCGGATAATTCCCTGAGCAGGAATATACTGAATTGTGTGCAGGTTATTGGAGACGCCCCCGGCTCCAGTTGTTATATTCCAGCTTCTGTCCGGGGAAATAGCGGGATCAGAGAGCAGAGAATCGGCGAAATTATTGTAACGGTAACAGTAAACCGGCGGATAAAGCAGGCGGAAATGATTGGTGGCAACCAGATTCTCGCCGGGAATAACGGTGTTGTTTTCAATTGTCCTCACCACGGTACCATTCTGATTATTGGTCTCTATTACCACAGCCAGGCTTTCCCCGGCGGCATGGGTAATGGTCCCGCTCAGATGTGTACGTTCGGCAACGGCAGCAGCAATATCGTTTGGATCATGAAAACCGCCGCCATCGAAATCGGCTTTTTCCAGCCCGTCCCTTACCGAGAATAAAATTGGGTGCAGCTGATTGATATTGGGGTGAGAGTTGTAGTTACCCACGTTCAGGAAGGCAGAGGAACCCAGGCTGTTAACCGCGGAGAGGGCACCGATCAGTCCGGGAAATGAGATAGATATCCAGTTTAATTCGTCTGGTTCAGACGGCAGAGAGACTACCAGCAGGTGGTTATTCAGCAGCACCGGATGGGATTGCCAATCCATATTGCGGGTGATTACCAGGCTGCCATTCAATTGTGGATCCGCATCTGTACTCGTGCCCCAGCTGGACAGACTTGAGCAGCCGAAGGGGTTCTGTTCGCCCCAGCCCTGCAGAGCGGTAAGGTCAACCAGACAGTTCATCACCAGCACATCGGTTTCGTCCAGATCCCGACCCAGGAGGGTGCTGTAGGTGCTGGTGCCGGCATCCTGCATGCCGACTATCAGGCCTGCAGCCTCTTCAACATAGTGAGCCTCCACTTGAAAATTGCTATCAAAATAACTGCGGTAATAGGCGAAGAGAGTGGGATTATTCTGGCAGAAATAAGACAGGAAATAGTTTAGTGCTACATCCTGGATAGCCTCACCCATCAGATATCCATAAGCATATCCCCTCTCCTGGTGGCTGCCCCAGATTTTCAGAATCTTTCTGCCGTTAATAGTGAGTGTATCTCCCTGCACTATCCCCCACAGGGAAGAACAGGCCAGGAAAAATATTATCAGCATCAACAATGAACGTTTCATATCCTGCTGTCTCCGGGATTGATGATCAATTCATGCAGAGGACGTTTGGGAACGTAATGCACCATATTTTCATCCCGCCAGTATCTGATATCATCCTTCGCCTCAACCAGCCTGATTTCCTCCCGTGGCTGGCCCAGGGCTATTACCAGTAATATTTCATATTCTTTCAGCAGAGGGAAGAACTCTTTTAACTGCCCGCGGTTCACGGAACCGAACTGACAACCACCCAGGCCAATTTCCACAGCTCCCAGCAGGATGGATTGAGCGGCAATACCCAGATCAGTGTACAGATATTTACCCTCTTCCCTGGTGGCTATGATGATGTAGGCAGCTGGCCTTTCCCCAGCAGCTGGACCTGGCCAGTCCTGTAAATATCCAGCCCAGGAAAGGCAATCGAACACCTTCCCATTCTCGTTCGGCTGATTGATCAGATAGTAACGTAAAGGCTGCCGATTGGCAGCTGAACCGGAAAATCTGGCCAGATCAATCAGGGAGACCAGAGTTTGTGTGGAGATTTTTTCGGTTTCAACAAAGCGCCGGTAACTCCGGTTTTTCAGGATGAATTCTCTGAGCATGCACTCTCCTTTTCGGGCAGACGAACCAGCGGGAAGAGGATCAGGATTGCCAGACCGCAGATAAGGAGTCCGCTGCCGATACCCCATTTATCAACCATATATCCCAAAATTGGGGAGATAACTGCTGTTGTCAAAGTTTTAAGTTGAGATTCCACAGAGAGTCCCGATGCCATCAGGCGGGAAGGTATACAATCACTGATATAACTTACATTCAGAGGCCGGCGCAGATTCTGCATAATGAACATTAATACCAGAATTAAAACTGATGCGGACAGCAGATTAATCCGGGTAAAGATACCTGCCATTATCACCAGGCCAGTGCCGGCCAGGAAGGTAAGATTGATGGCACGGGGCAGTGCCTGAATTTGTTTTACCAGATGTCTGGCATTTCTGGAAGCAGCAGCCGTTAACAGATAGATAACGAAATACACTACTGAAATAGTAATTGTATCGCGTTTATCTCCCAGAACCACCAGCAGGGGAAAACTCAGGGCAAAAGTCTGCAGAAGAGGCTGTAGATAGTCTTTGGAAGATTTGAACAGGCCGTCGTACAAGGTGCTGTTGAATAAAACCCGCAGCAGTTTCCCGCTTTTCAGGGAAATCAGGAAATCGCGAACGGTTTTCTGAAGTTGGGACAACATCATTCTACCCAGGCCTTTATTTTCACAGGGAATCCTGGTCCCGTCCAGTTCAGCGGGATAAGAGATCATCAGGAACAGTCCCAGCAGATAGGGCACCACCGAAGCCAGAAATATATACCGGTAGCTGCCGGAATAAAAAACCAGTAACCCAGCCAGCAGGGCAGCCAGGGCGGAGCCCGTCTGAGACCAGCTGCGGGTATAGCCGTAATAATCCACTTTGTAGAGTGAAAGATGGTGAAGAGAAAGATAATCCAGGATCATAGCCTTATGAGTGCCGGTGCGGAAGGCTTCACCCAGGGCAAAAAAGAGCATCGCCAGAATATAAAAACCGTAAACCGGCTTGAAATAAAAGATCAGAAAGGAAAGGATATAGGCCAGGAAGGACGCGATCATAGCTTTCTTGCGCCCGCAGGCGTCAGCCAGGATGCCGGTGGGAATTTCCAGGATGGTTGTGGCCGTTTCCCGTACTGAGATCAGCAGGCCGATCTGCAGGAAACTCAGGCCCTGTTCCCGGAAGAAGAGTATAAGAAAAGGTTCAAACAGCCGCAGGTTCTTCAGGAAGCCATAAGCTGAGAATTTATACAATTGAAGTGTTTTAACTATCATCGCCACTGCTCCAGCTTATGCAGCGGGTATTCATAGACCAG
>JAFGEH010000074.1 GCA_016931665.1 Candidatus Cloacimonadota bacterium
ATTCTATCTCTGGGCTTCTATTCTGGCTATGATTCCCACCGGGGAATACCAGTATTTTACAGCTAAATCCCTGCATGAACTCTATACGGCTGGCGGCAGCGAAAATGCCAGGGAACAGGCAAAAAAAGCTTATCGGGCTGTGCTGGACCATTTTTTTAATTCAGTTACCTGGTGGCAGGCCGAATGGTTAAATGAAGAAACTTATTATGCAGTGATCCTGAGAGATATGGTGGGACAAAGCCTGTATGACCCAACAGCAATGAATATGTTACCTCTTTATAACGACCCTGCTC
Source organism: Candidatus Cloacimonadota bacterium (assembly GCA_016931665.1). Classification (GTDB taxonomy): domain Bacteria; phylum Cloacimonadota; class Cloacimonadia; order Cloacimonadales; family TCS61; genus JAFGEH01. The sequence goes on from JAFGEH010000074.1 coordinate 294, forward strand.
TCGCTCTGGCTGATATGAGCGAGTGGGGCTATGTCTACGATATCGAAACAGGTACTGTAAGTAAAATCGGACCATAGAAAATAGAGAACATACTGGAAATTGTAGTCTAGTAACCTGAAAATTTGCTTATTGAAAGCCGCCTGCTTAGCTGCGGGCGGCTTTTGTTGTTTGAGCATATCGCCCCTAAAAAAAGAAATTTCTTTAAAATTTTCTTGACGAAATATAGTAGTACTAAAATAGTACCACTGAGGTCTGAATGATGGATGATGTATTGATCAGAAGTTTGCAGGAGATAGGTTTCAACCACCTGGAAGGGATGATCTACCTTCATTTGCTGAGTCATCCCGCCAGTAGTGGATATCAATTAGCAAAAAACCTCAATAAACCAAAATCCAATGTCTATCTTGCTCTGGAATCACTACTCAGCAAGGCAGCTGTGGTTACTGATCTTTCAACTCGGAATAAACTCTATACCGCCATACCGATTGAGCAGTACCTGGATCAGCTGCAACAGCGCTTCTCACAGCAAAGAATTGAGCTGGAAACAAAATTGAAAGATATCAGAAATGCCCCTTTCGAGTATGGATTCTACCCTCTGGATAAGATGGAACAGGTCTTCCCGAAAAGCATTGAACTGATCAATAGCGCCAGGAGCAAGATACTCGTTGCCTGTATGCAGCTTCAAGAGAAAGCCGTTATCGAAGCTTTACAAAAGGCGGTTGACCGTGGTGTCAGCGTACTGATCGAGTCCTATCCACCTTCCCCACCAGTAACAGATTGTGATTTCTCCTTTTATTCTAAAGGAACTGCCAGGCTTGAAGATTTCTTCTACAACTGGCTGGAGATACTCATCGATGGTGATCAATATATCTTTTCACTGTTCTCCATTGATCATAAGATGTTGTATAAATGTATCTGGTGCAACGAACCGTACATATCGCTTACCACCTTCAATGCCACAGTTTCCAGCCTGCTTTTGACCTGGGTTAGAGAAAGACTCTCACAGAATGAATCCCCTGAGAATATTCTACAGGAACTGAAGGGATATATGAACAGGTATTATGAATGTATCGGGAAGAATAAACTGAATTCGTTAATGAATAAATATAAATAAGAAATAAGCGGGAATAACCGAGCATCCACAAGCACTTATTCCCGACATTATTAAACTGGGGGGTTAAAAATGTCGAAACTTCATGGAATTATTGTCACTTTTTTATTTTTTCTATCAATGCTTACTGCTCAGAATCTGCTGAATGGTCCCGAAGATATTGTCTATGACGTTGCTCTGTCAAGATATCTAATATCCAACTGGGTCACAGGTCAGATCATAGCCATTGATCAGGAAGGAAACCAGAACCTGTATAGCGGGGGGTTACCTCACAGTCATGGAATGATTGTACAGAATGACACACTCTATGTTCTTTCCAACAACCGTGTTTACCGCCTCAACCTTACAACAGGTAATACCATTGATTATTTACAGGTTCCGGGTGCTTCCCGGTTGGGACATTTTACCATGTCCGAGAACGGGGATATTTTTGCTTCTGACTGGGATGCCAGAAAAGTGTTTAAAATCAATTTCTTCACTGGTACGATGAATCAGTTCTTCGATATGGGATCCGACGTACCCCTGGGAGTATGGGCTGATGACGATAACAACCGGATAATTTTATTAACCTTCGGAGAGAATGTGCCCGTCTATGCTCTGGATATGAATAACGGGGATCTAACACTTATAACCCTGACTGACCTGAATGATCTGGATGCCATTACCAGAGACGAATCAGGCAGTTACTATATTTCTTCCTTTTCTGATGGAGAAATATACAGGTTTGATTCCGACTTCAACTTACCACCGCAAATCGTTTCCTCCGGACATGATGGACCATCCGGTCTCGGATATTTCCAGGAGAATCATATCTTGGGTGTGACCAATTATGCAAGCAATTCGATAAGCCTGATTGAATTAGATAGCAATCCAGCTTTTCAGACCGAAATAATCTCAGTTGAGACAAATCTGAAAATATCACCTAATCCTTTCAATCCGACAACCAGAATTGATTTTTTTGTCCCGGATTTCTCCGAATTAGTTCAGGTAACGATTTACAACAGCAGGGGACAGTTGATTAAAGCCTATGACATAATTTCGTCAGACTATTCTTCAATTGTCTGGAATGGTAAAGATAACAATAATCATGATGTGAGTGGTGGAGTCTATTTCTGTCTGGTTAACTGCGGATCGACCAGAATGATCGGTAAGATGATATTATTGAAATAGGAGGAAAAATGTTCCCGAAAATCTTAGCTTTACTTATCATAATGATCACTGGTAACTTAATTGCTCAGAATCTGCTGAGTGGTCCGGAAAGTGTGGCTTATGATCATCAGAATAATCGCTATCTGGTATCCAATTATTACAATGGCCGGATCATCGAGGTGGACAGCCTCGGTGGGCAGAGTATTTTCCGGCAGGGATTGGGCCGCTGCCTGGGCAATCATATCCATGGGGGCATCCTCTGGGTATCGGTGCGCGACTACTGGCAGGTAAGCAGCGGCCGGGCGGTTTTAGGACTGGACCTGGCGACGGGAGAAACTGTTCATACTATCGAATTCTATGCTACAACCACTGTTGATGGCCTGGCAGCGGATAATGACGGATTCATTTACGTAGTCGATACCACCGGCAGGATCTATAAAATTGATGTTGCTGCCGGGGCCTTCGAGCTGCTTACTAATATTGGCCTGGGCCAGAACCCCCAGGATATCTTCCATGATGCGGAAAATAACAGGCTGATAACAGTGAATTATTCCGGTTCCGGTTCCTTCATCAGTGCAGTTGATCTGGAAAGCGGCGGTACAACCCTGCTGCTGGATCCCGATTTTGGTGACCTGGACGGTGTCTGCCTGGACCAGTACGGCAATATTTATGTCTCTTCCTGGAATGATGGCGGGGTTGTCTATAGGATTGATGATTCCTTTGCTTACGATCCGGAAGTGATTTCCAGCGGAAATAACGGACCGGCCGGGCTCGATTACGATCCTTATCATAATAGGCTGATCATCCCGAATTTTAATGCCAACACACTGAGCATTATCGATCTGGAATTTACCCTGGTCGCTGATTTTTCAGCATCCCAGACGGTGGGTTGTACTCCTTTGACAGTACAGTTTAATGATTGCACCCTGGGATCACCACTGGTCTGGTGGTGGGACTTCAATAACGATGGTGTTACCGATGCCTTCAGCGCCGATCCAGTTTGGATATATGACTCACCGGGAGTCTATACCGTGGCTTTGAAGGTGCATGACGGTAGCGATGAAGATCAGGAAATA
>JAFGEH010000075.1 GCA_016931665.1 Candidatus Cloacimonadota bacterium
AAAACTCTTTATTAATCATATATTTCAGATAAAATTAGCACTCTAAGAATTAGTTTGACAATTTTCTTTGAGTAATTATATTGTCCTTGAATTAGCAAATTAAAGATGTGTTTGCTAATAAGGATGAGGAGCATGAAAAAGAAAGAAATCAGGCAGGAGAAAGTTTTACATTATCTGGTGGAGGAATTTATTGCCAGTAATGAGCCTGTCGCTTCCAAACTGCTTTGTGAGAAATATGTAAAAAATTCCAGTCCGGCTACAATCAGGATAGATCTGAATCAGCTGGAAAAAGAGAATTATATTTACCAGCCTCATACCTCTGCCGGGCGAATACCAACCATTAGTGGCTACCGTCGATATATCAATAATCTGGCACAAATACTCAGGAAGGAAAGTTATGATAAAGCAGATCTTCTGCGGAGTATTCTGATCAAGCATTACAAAGATACTGCAGTAGCCCTGCATTACATGATGCAGCTTCTGGCCCGGGAAACCGATCAGCTGAGTTTCGTGGCCGAACCGGAAGTTTCCAACGGTTATCTGGAAAAGCTGGAAGTGTTCAAAATTGGTTCTCAGAAACTACTCTTTGTGGTCAGCCTTGATTCCGGCCTTGATAAAACCGTGATCCTGAGGTATGACCATGATATGACGGAACAGCAGCTTAAAGCTCTGGTCAGATATGTTAATGATGAGTATGTGGGACACCGCATTTATGATATACAGACCAAATATCTGGAAGATGCTGAAATGAAAATCACTCAGGAGAATAAAATACTACGGCTTTTTCTGGATGAATTGCACAATGCCTTTAATGAAATCAGCAGTTATTATATTCATTTTGACGGTAATATCAGTTTTCTGGAGCAACCGGAATTTGATGATAAGAAATCGATCTTGACCTTTCTGGGATTTATTCAGAGGCAGGATTATCTGATTAATCTTATGCAGAAATATCCAGCTTCCAATCCTTATAATATCCTGATGGGTGAAGACCTGGGGCAACCCAATATGATCAATTATACCCTGATTTTTGCCAGATACGAGATTTTCGGCATTCCCGGTTACCTGGGGATTCTGGGTCCCAACAGGATGAATTACCGTAAAAATATCCCTATCATCAGAGATGTTGCCAGGATAATAACCAATACAACAAAAAGAGGAATGGTGGTGTTAGATAATGATAGAAATTGAAGAAACCAATGATAAGACAGAAGAATCGAATCACCAACAAAACGGTTCCGGAAGAAGTAAAAAGCAGAAACCGATCTTGAAGGATAAAGTCGAGCGGCTGGAAAAGGAAGTCAATGAATTGAAGGACCAGAAACTCAGGCTGGCCGCTGAGTTCGATAATTTCCGGCGCCGGTCTGTCAGCGAGAAAGCCAGTTGGATCAAGAATGCCAATGAAAGGCTGGTTCTGGAGATCTGTGATATCAGGGATAATTTTGAACGAGCCCTGTCTACCGGTCAGCAACAGAATGATCAATCGCTTCTGAAAGGAGTTGAATTGATATTTCAGCAACTGGAGGCACTGTTGAAAAGAGAAGGTGTGACTAAAATTGAAGCTGAAGGTGAGGATTTCGATCCAAGGTATCATGAAGCCATCGTGCATATACCCTCTCTTCTTCCAGAAAATAAGGTTACCGCAGTCATCCAGAATGGTTATATCATGAACGAACGCGTTATCCGGGCAGCCAGGGTGGCAGTATCAAACGGTGAAAAATCTCAGGAACACCCGTTCGGGAATGTGGAAAGTATAGAAGAATAAATAATTCAGGAGGAAATAATGGGAAAAATAATAGGTATCGACCTGGGGACAACAAATTCCTGTGTAGCAGTAATGGAAGGAGGTAAGCCGGTAGTGATCCAAAACGCTGAAGGTGCCAGGACTACCCCTTCCGTGATAGCATTTACCAAGGATAAGGAAAGACTGGTTGGGCATCTTGCAAAAAGGCAAGCTGTAACCAACCCCCGTAATACCGTTTCTTCGATCAAACGTTTCATGGGAAGGCAGATCAATGAAGTGGAGAATGAAATAAAAAATGTTACCTATCAGGTTAAAGGCGGCAAGTTCGGTGAAGCAACAGTACATATTGATGTGGAGAATAAAGATTTCACTCCTCAGGAAATATCCGCCATGGTCCTGACCAAAATGAAGGAGACTGCCGAATCCCATCTGGGCCAGAAAGTAACAGAAGCAGTTATTACTGTCCCGGCTTATTTCAACGATGCTCAGAGACAGGCAACCAAGGATGCCGGGAAAATTGCGGGCCTTGATGTTAAGAGAATTATTAATGAGCCTACTGCCGCAGCACTTGCTTACGGATTGAACAGTAAAAAGGAAGAGAAAGTTGCAGTTTATGATCTGGGAGGAGGCACCTTTGATATATCCATTCTGGAAGTAGCCGAAGGCGTAGTTGAAGTACTATCCACCAATGGTGATACTCATCTGGGAGGGGATGACTTTGACAAACGCATAATGGACTGGATTATCGATAGTTTCAAAAAACAGGAAGGGGTAGATATATCCAATGATCCCATGGCGTTACAGCGGATCAGGGAAGCGGCGGAAAAAGCCAAGATCGAATTATCCGGGACTCAGACAACTAATATAAATCTACCCTTTATTACAGCTGATGCTTCCGGGCCTAAACATCTGAATCTGGATCTGAATCGTTCGGAATTCAACCGCATGGTGAATGACCTGATTGAACGCAGTATCAATCCCTGTAAACAAGCTCTGAAAGATGCCAAGCTGGGTACTGGCGAGATTGATGAAATTCTTCTGGTTGGAGGAAGTACCAGGATTCCGGCAGTGGTGGAAGCAGTGGAGAATTTCTTTGGCAAAAAGTCCAATAAAAGCCTTAATCCCGATGAAGTAGTTGCAGTAGGTGCAGCCATTCAGGGGGGTATTCTTTCCGGAGATGAGAATCTGAATGATATTCTTCTTCTCGATGTTACCCCGCTATCTCTTGGTATTGAAACCCTGGGCGGAGTGATGACGGCTTTAATTGAAAGAAACACTACAATTCCAACTAAGAAAAGTCAGGTCTTCTCAACTGCCGCAGATAATCAGACGGCTGTCTCTATTCATGTTCTGCAGGGTGAACGTTCCATGGCAAAAGATAACAGAACACTGGGCAGATTCGATCTGATTGGTATCCCTGCCGCTCCCCGGGGTATCCCTCAAATTGAGGTTACCTTCGATATAGATGCCAACGGGATCCTGCATGTAAGCGCCAGAGACAAAGGTACCGGCAAAGAACAGTCCATCCGGATAGAAAGAACCGGCTCTCTGAATGAAGAAGAGATTGAACGCATGGTCAAAGATGCCGAAGCTCATGCCGATGATGACAAGAAAAAGAAAGAATCTATAACAGCCAGGAATGAGCTGGATACGCTGATCTTCTCTACTGAAAAAAGTCTGCAGGATTATGGAGATAAATTACCCGCTCAGGATCGCCAACAGGTCGAGGAAGCTATTAATGAAGCCAAGACTAAAATGGATGAATTAACCCAGAAATCTGCTTCACAGGAAGAATTTCAGCAAGTCCGTGATGAACTGGCCAAGAAGGCTCAGAAAATAGGTGAAATAATCTATGCCGAGATGCAGAAGCAGCAATCAGGGCAGGGAGGATCGGGTCCGCAAATGGATGAAGCCGAGTTTGATGCCAGCCAGATGGGTGGCGGTACCGGTGAGAAAAAGGATAAAAGCGATGAAGGCCCGGTAGATGCTGATTTTGAAGTAGTTGATGAAGATAAATAGGTTCTCGTGAGAGTGGCTGGATAAACCAGCCACTCTTTTTTTCAAAAGGAAGCTGAATGTCTAAAAAAGATTATTACGAGATTTTAGGTGTTGAAAAAACAGCCTCGGAAGCAGAAATCAAGAAAGCTTACCGACGCCTGGCAATGCAGTATCACCCCGATAAAAATAAAAATGATAAAGTTGCTGAAGAAAAATTCAAAGAAGCTTCCGAAGCCTACGAAGTTTTAAGCGATTCTGAAAAAAGAAATAAATACGACCAATATGGTCATGCCGGACTGGAAGGTGCCTTTGGCAGTGGAGGATTTACCTGGGATAATTTTACCCATGCCTCGGATTTTTCTGATATCTTTAGTAGTTGGGGAGGTATTTTTGATTCACTTTTCGGCGGTTCTTTCAGTGGCGGTAGGAGGTATAGAAATTCCAATCGGGGAGAAGATTTACAGATTTCCCTTTCCCTAACCCTGGAAGATATTGCCAAAGGCGTGGATAAGAAAATTAAAATCAACGTCAAAGACGTTTGTGAACGCTGCCATGGTTCCGGTTCCCAGGACGGTAAGACCCAAACCTGTCAGCAGTGCCATGGCTCAGGTCAGGTGATGCAGACAACGCGTTCCCTTTTCGGGCAAATGCAGACCGTGGTCACCTGTCCCTCATGTCATGGTGAAGGAACAATCATCAAGAGCAAATGCAGTGAATGCAATGGCGAGGGCAGGATAAACAAGACCAAGACCATCAATGTTCATATACCGGCGGGTGTGGCGGAAGGCCAGTATATACGTTTGCGCGGTCAGGGCAACCGGGGTGTACGGGGAGGAGAAAGCGGAGATATACTGGTTATGATTCATGAAAAGGAGCATCCTGTTTTTGAGCGGAAAGAGGCTGATCTGATCTGTGAATATCCCATCAGTTTTTCTCAGGCTGCCCTGGGAGTTGAACTGGAAGTGCCCACCCTTTCCGGCAAAGTAAAAATGAAAATTCCGGCAGGAACTCAGTCAGGGAAACTCTTCAGATTGAAATCCCAGGGATTACCCCATGTTAACAGCAGTTACCGGGGGGATCTGTATATCAGGGTTGTAGTAGTTACTCCCACCGGCTTGAACGGAGAAGAGAAGCAACTTCTGGAACAGCTGGGAACATTCGATGACGGCAGAAAATTAAAACCGGGGCGGAATTTTTTTACCAAATTTAAAGAATTCTTTGCTTAATAAATATGTTTATTATTATCTATGTCACCCTTGCCTGTGCCAGGGTGACATTATTTTTTTGAGGATATAATGCCTAGTTATTATCAACCTGAGTTGAATGAAGAGACAGAAGAACTTCTGATCTCGGGTGAAGAATTTCATCATTTGATCCATGTTCGCCGGTGTTCTACAGGAGATAC
>JAFGEH010000076.1 GCA_016931665.1 Candidatus Cloacimonadota bacterium
AAAGGTAGATAGATATCATCGACCACCACCAGGATATCCCGGATGGGGTACTTTGTCAGCATGGCCTTAACAGCCAGACCACTTCTATTCATAAACGTCCGCGGCTTGAGAAAGATCGCTTCTCCCTGTTTTACCAGGAAGTAATTCGGTTTTTTAGTGAAGATTAATCCGTGTTCCCGGCAGTAATTATCCAACTGTAGAAACCCAATGTTGTGCCGATTATATTGATATTGATCTCCGGGATTTCCTAGGCCGACAACTAGTTTCATCAAGCATCGATATCTTCAGTTTCTGACTCGGCAATTTCAGCTTCTTCTTCAGTGCTCTCAGCAGTTTTCTCTTCAGCTTTGCGCAGCAGGTGAACCGAGACCAGAGCTGTATCGGGAGGATATTTTACGTCCACTTCCGGCAGTTTGATGTCCCCCAGATGAATTGTCTCACCGATCTGTAATTCCGAAATATCAACTTCAATATCTTCGGGAATATCTTTGGGCAAGCAGGATACATCCAGACTTCTCACCAGAACATCCATCACTCCGCCAGCTGCCACACCGGGCGCATGCCCAATAAATTTCAATGGTACATTGACGGTAATTGGCCTTCCTTTATGTAATTCCAGAAAATCAATATGTTCAATTTCTCTGCTCAGGGGGTGGATCTGCTTATCCTTGATAATTGTTTTATAAGTCTTACCCTCTATTCTGACATCGAAGAAGGCCATCTCTTTAATGGTTGTCCTATATTCTTTTAAAAAGGATATTTTCTCAAGCTTGATATTAATACCCTGTTTTCCTTCTCCATAAATTACAGCAGGAATATATCCGTGCTTCCGTAACTCTTTCAAATCCGACTTTTTGCCTTTCTCACGCAGTTCTGCATTAATTTTTACGTTCATTTTTTCCTCCGTTGTGGTCCCCAAATTCCGGGTTGAAATCTATCTAAACAGTATGCTTAAAGATTCCTCAATATGAATCTTTTTAATGGCGATTGCCAGAAGCTCTGCAATAGACAACTGAACAATTTTCTTACAGCTCTTTTTATCTGGACTGAGGGGTATTGAATCCGTGATAAACAATGTTTCTATAGGTGATTCCTCGATATTCTGAACAGCCTTTCCGGAGAGAATACCATGTGAACAGGCAGCATAAACCTTTTTTGCATTACGGGCGATCAAGGCTTTAGACATTTTACACAAGCTGCCGGCTGTATCAACAATATCATCAATCAGAAGAGCAGTTTTATTTTCCACATCACCTATGATATGTAATATCTCCGATTTATCGTCATTCCCGGTTCGGCGTTTATCTCCAATGGCCAATTCACAATTGAGTCTTTGAGCCATGGCCCGGGCTCTTTCTGTCCCTCCGGCATCAGGAGATACCACCACCAGATTAGCCAGATCGAGATGACTGCGAAAATATCTGGCAAAAATGGGCATCGAGGTTAGATGATCAACCGGAATGTTAAAGAATCCCTGTATCTGTTGCGAATGAAGATCCATACAGACGATCCTGTCAGCTCCAGCCACCGTGAGCAGATCCGCCACCAGTTTGGCAGTAATCGGTACTCGGGGTTGATCTTTCTTATCAGAACGGGCATATCCGAAATAGGGGATAACGCAATTGATATTCCTGGCTGAGGCTCTTTTCAGCGCGTCTATCATGATGAGCAGTTCCATCAGGTTATCATTGACCGGGATGCAGGTGGGCTGAACAATAAATGTATCCGCTCCCCGCACATTCTCATTGATTTTCACAAAAGTATTGTCGTTCGAGAATTTGAATACTTCTGCATCTCCCAGGGGTATCCCGGCAAATTTGGCTACTTCTGTAGCCAGTTCCAGGTTGGCATTGCCAGCAAATAATTTAAGTCTGGAAAACATGATTTTTATTCTTCGAAATCCTCAGGTTGCTCCCCGCCAGTCTTTTCGGTCGAATTGGCAGAATTCAGGGCTTCTTGCAGAACTTCCTTGTATTTGTCGATTATGATCTTCTCGACCATGTTTCTGGTTTCCGTGTTGATTGGATGAGCAATATCCCGATATTCGCCCGTGCTTACCCGACGGCTGGGCATAGCGACAAACAGACCGTTCTGACCTTCGATGACTTTGATGTTTCTGATAATAAAGGCATCATCGATGACGATATTGACGAATGCTTTTAATTGATTGCTTTCCCTGATAAAAACCTTAACATCAGTAATCTTCATTTTGTACTCCTTTCTTTAGTTTGGGTAATGCAATTCCAATAATTTTTTCCAGAAAAAAATTCTGCTGCCCGTTGGGTGCTGACCTGATCCCGGAAGAAGCCGATCACAGTCGAGCCGCTTCCCGAAAGCAGGGAATGGATGGCTCCCTGTTCCAGTAATTGATCGATTATCCTTTCTATTTCGGGATAACTTTGGCATATTCCTGATTGCAAACGATTAAAACACATCTCAGGTTTAAATCCGCTGGTGATTTCCCGCCAGCTTTGATTATGACTTCCGACAGGCTTCACTAAATGATATGCCTCCCGACTGAAGATTCCTAAGGAAGGTTTAACCAGTAACAGGTTATCAAGCCTGATATCGGCAAGAGGTGTTATGATTTCTCCTCTGCCTTCGCCCAGGGCTGTTCCGCCCAGCAGAAAGAAATTAATGTCACTGCCGAAATTTTTTGCAATATTATGTTCTTCTTCCGGTGTCAAAGAAAGTTCCCAGATTTCCGAAAGAGCTTTGATGGTTGCAGCAGCATTACTGCTTCCTCCACCCAATCCTCCGGCTACAGGAATATTCTTTTCTAATTTGATTTCAACACCATAATCCACATTATATCTTTTCTGTATAAAGATCGCGACCTTGTAAATTAAATTCTTTCTGGTACTTACAAAGTCCGTGTTGGTCAAAATCTTAAGGCTGCTTTTTTTTGTCAAAGTAAAATTTAGAGTGTCATGCAGCTTTATTTCATGAAAGATTGTCCTGATTTGGTGATATCCGTCGGGTCTTTTCCCGAGAACATCAAGAAACAGGTTTATCTTGGCGTAAGATCTTAGAGTTAAGCTTCTTCCATTAGTTATCATAACAAGGGTAATTTTATTTTTATCTGCTTAATCAAGTCTTTGCTAAAATTTAAATATTGGTGACCTTTTCGATGAAGATACAGCGAGGTTGCTCCGATATAAGTCACAAGCGGATGACCGGAAGGCGTTTTTATCATACCAGCAGGATTATTTATTGAAATGAATGTATTGAGGGAACAAGATCTTTCAGATAAGGCTGATTCCGGGGAGTAAAAGTAAACGATCAGATCATCTTCGTTTTCACTGATTACGGGAAATAGTGTGGTTACACGCTTCAGGTAAGACAACTGGCACAAAACCCGAGACAGCGGTCTGAACATAAATCTCCCTTTCTAATTTCGACAGCAGCGGGTTAATAATGCAGATACTGATTTTTTTATCAATAATATTTTCGGGTCAATATACAAAATTATGATTAAGTTATCGGGGCTTTTCGGGTTTCAAATTAACGCCGGTCAATTATTTTCTCCAGTATCAACAACATCTCCAGACATGATTGCAACCTGATTGAATTGCGGTCACCGGAAAAATTGAATTTCCTGTGGGTCAGTAAATCGTTATACGCTACTGCCAGATGGACAGTCCCCACGGGTTTCCCCTGGCTGCCACCATCTGGACCGGCAATCCCGGTAATACTGCAGCCGATATTACTGACGAACAAAGCCTGAACTCCCCTGGCCATTTCCAGGGCGGTCTGCCGGCTGACTGCCCCTTTCCGGGCAAGGGTTTCCGGCTTAACTTTGAGTAATCTTTCCTTGATCTGATCGGAATAACTGACTATGCCACCCAGAAAATAGCGGGACGATCCTGGCAGGGTAGTTATTATTTCCTGCAACATGCCACCGGTGCAGGATTCTGCGCAAGCCAGAGTAAACCCGACGGCTGATAATTTGTTATGAACTCCCTGGCAGGCATGTTCCACCTGCTTTTCAAGTTCAGGATCAGACTGGAGAGTACTGACCCTCCAGGCTTGTGCCTTACCATGCATTACAGCTGCCAGGGCGGGTTTAATTTTCTCAATTACCGGAGCTCCAGGCTGAGGATCACTGGCCACAATTTTGATATGCTGCTGATGACAACGAACGGTATCACCGATTTTTACTTCGTGGCGCTGGTGGGTTGTAACCTGTTCATTCACCATAACTTCGCCATTTTTTATGATGTTGCGGATTTTGGCGTAATCCGTTTCCAGTCCCGCTGCTTTCAGCAACTGGTAGAGAAAGATCTTATCACCGGGAGGCAACCAGAATTTCATTTTATTATCCTTTAATAATTTTTGGCAAAAAGGACTCTCTGTTTACTCGGTTTTCCACAGCAGATACAGTTTCCCTTTTCTTCCGGCCTATCGAGAGGAAGACACCTGATCGTAACTTTCAAATCTTCTTTGATCCTTTCTTCACATAACTGATCACCACACCAGTGGCTGTAGGCAAAACCTCCGTGAATCTCCGGATTCTCCACATTCAACGGAGTGAAGAATTTATAAAAATCCTCTTTCAGATCAATTTCATGGCTGTTTTTATCCCGAAAATCAAGGGCTTTACTGAAGAGATTATTTTGAATCTCCTCCAGTATACTTGGCAGTTTATCCAGGAATTCTTCGACAGGAACTGATTTCCTTTCCCGCGCCGGTAAATCCCGCCTGCCCAGAAACACCGAGGACGAATCAACATCCCGTGGTCCGATCTCCAGTCTCAGTGGAATTCCTTTCTTGATCCATTGCCAGATCTTCTCTCCACCAGTCAGATCTCGATCATCAATTATACTGATAATCTTATTTTCTTCAAATCGTATTTTCTTCAGCCGGGATTCCAGTAATTCCACAAATCCCATCACTCCTTTCTTCTCTTCTTCATCACGGTAGATAGGTACAATAACCAGGTGAGCCGGAGCAAGCCGGGGAGGAAGAACCAGGCCGTTATCATCGCTGTGTGCCATGATCAGGGCTCCGATCAGACGAGTGGAAACTCCCCAGGAAGTGGTCCAGGCATATTCCAGTTGCCCCTCTTTATTCTGGAATTTAATATCAGATGCCTTGGAAAAATTCGTGCCCAGAAAATGAGAAGTACCTGACTGCAGTGCTTTCCTATCCTGCATCATAGCTTCAATGCAAAAGGTCTGCAGGGCACCAGGAAAGCGTTCAGACTCGGTTTTTTCTCCCCTGATAACGGGCAAAGCCAGATAATGTTCGGCAAATTCAGTATAGACATCAAGCATCTTCCGGGTTTCCAGACGGGCTTCTTCCTCGCTGGCATGAACGGTATGCCCTTCCTGCCAGAGAAATTCCGTCGTCCTCAGGAACAGACGTGTCCGTAATTCCCAGCGGACAACATTAGCCCATTGGTTGATGAGCAGGGGAAGATCACGATAGGAACTGACCCATTTACTGAAGGAAGCTCCGATTATTGTTTCACTAGTTGGTCGCACAATCAGTTCTTCGGTGAGAGCGCCAGCCGGTTTCAATCCGCCTTTGCCATCATCTTCCAGACGGGAATGAGTAACAACGGCGCATTCTTTGGCAAAACCTTCCACATGTTCCGCTTCCTTTTCAAAGAAGCTTTTAGGAATAAAGAGAGGAAAATAGGCATTTACATGGCCGGTATCCTTGAACATCTGGTCGAGATTTTTCTGGATATTCTCCCAGATGGAATAGCCCCAGGGTTTAATAACCATGCAGCCACGCACTTCACTGTTTTCAGCCAGGTCAGCGGCTTTAATCACCTGCTGATACCAATTCGGATAATTTTCTTCCCGGGTGGGAGATATTGCCGTTCTTTCCTGTTTTGCCATAATATAACCTCTATTAAGATTTAGAAGTTATCTAAAGTCTGGCAGCGGATATCTTTGTCAATCCAAAATTACTGCCCTGCCATCAACCACAGGCCATCAAGTAGTATATACTCAATAAAATGTTTCCCGACAGTTTTCTGAACCGCCTTCTCCCAGTGGGTTCGGAACTTGACAGTATTAAGAAGGTGGATGAATTGGTCACATGGAAGAAATATGAACAGGTACGATATAATTGTGGTTGGAGCTGGTCATGCCGGTATTGAGGCGGCTCTGGCGGCAGCCCGCATGGGAGCCAGAACGCTGATATTCGTTATCAAGCTGGAGACGATAGGCCGGATGAGTTGTAATCCTTCGGTGGGCGGGCCGGCTAAGGGCCATCTGGCCCGGGAGATCGACGCCCTGGGCGGCGAGATCGCCAGAGCCGCAGATATTACGGGTATCCAGTTTCGCATGTTGAATCGCAAGAAGGGTCCAGCCGTCTGGGCTCCACGATCCCAGAACGACCGCATGGGTTATTCTATCCAGATGCGTTCCATTCTGGAATCCCAGGATAACCTGGATATCAAGGAATCGATTATAGAGGAATTGCTCCTTAATCCGGATGGAAAATCAGTGATCGGTGTAAAATCAATGCTGGGAGAAGAATATTTTGCACCCAGGGTTATTCTGGCTAATGGGACTTTTCTGCGGGGAAAAGTACATGTAGGAAATATAAATTACAGTTCAGGACGCGCTGGAGAACCCGCTGCGGAAAAATTATCCTATTCTCTGCTGCAGGCAGGATTGAATCTTGGCCGTTTTAAAACCGGAACCCCTCCCCGGATCGACCTGCGTACAGTTGATTTCAGCCAGGTGGAGGAACAGCCTGGCGATGAAGACCCGCAAGGATTTTCATATTACCGGGACATTATACCACGTAACCTGGTAAGTTGTTACCTGACTTACACAACACCGGAAACTCATGAAATCATCCGTAACAACCTTGATAAATCGTCACTCTATGGCGGTTATATCAGTGGTATTGGACCCAGGTACTGCCCGTCCATCGAAGATAAGGTAGTTAAATTCCAACATAAGGAACAGCATCAGGTTTTTATCGAACCGGAAGGGATCAATACATCAGAGGCTTACGTCAACGGTATATCGAACAGTCTGCCCCCGGCAGTTCAACAGCAGCTGGTAGCCTCGATCCCGGGCCTGCAGCAGGCTTCCATCATCCGTTATGGCTACGCCATTGAATACGATTATATTCTTCCTTCTGAAATTCAGCCTACTATGGAAACCAAGAAAATCAGAGGGCTTTATCTGGCAGGGCAGATCAACGGCACCTCCGGCTATGAGGAAGCGGCAGCTCAGGGAATAGCAGCTGGAATCAACGCTGTTCAGGCTCTTGATGGCAAAGATCCGGTCATCTTTGACCGGTCTGATTCTTATCTGGGTGTCCTGCTGGATGATCTGGTAACCAAAGGAACGAACGAACCTTACCGCCTGTTCACGTCCCGGGCGGAATACCGGCTTCATCTGCGTCAGGATAATGCCGATGAAAGACTGATGCCCCTGGGACACCAGTTGGGCCTGGTTGAGGAAACCCGCTGGCAGCGTTTTCTAGAGATGAAAAATATTCTTGAAAGGGAAAAAAGACATCTTCTGGAAAATACTACACTGCCGGGTAACGGTTTGAAAGAACCTACGAAGTATATCAACCTGTTGAAACAGCCAAAAATTTCTTTTGACGATTTACAGGAATATGGTTACAAAATCCTGCCGGATGTGAATGAAGATATCAAGATGCGTCTCAACCTGGAGATCAAATATGAAGGTTACCTGAAAAGACAGCGGATTGAGATTGAGAATTTCCGGCAGATGGAGCATACTATGATCCCGGAAGATGTAGATTATATGGATATAAAAGCCATTGCCTACGAAGCCAGGGAGAAATTGCAAAGGATCCGTCCGGCTTCCCTGGGTCAGGCTTCCCGCATTCCGGGAGTTAACCACACCGACGTTACTTCCCTGATGATCTTCCTCAAGAAGAAAAACCTCCTCAGAAGGAGATAATATGTTGAGATCAGTATCTTTGATCTTTGCTGCCGTTGTTATCCTGAGCTGCAGTAACTCCCCCCTCCAGGAAAACATTACACTCCCCCATAAACTGGAAACCACCATGCTTCCCCGCTGGGTTTACCATCTTCCTGACGGTTCAGATTATGTGCTAGGCATAGCACCCCGTAGTCTGGATACCGGCATGATGCAGGAATCCGCCCGGGAGATGGCGGCAATAATGTACAGCCGCAATCATGGATCTTATACAATAGACAATACTGCTATTACTGCCAGGGAAGATCCCGTACGCTCCGGTTCAGCTGATTTCCGGCTGAATGTAGGCTCCCCTGATAAAGCACGCGAGTATTTTGATAAATTACAATTAGTTGATGAAGCCTATTCCTATGAATATTATTTCGGCCTGTTTTCCCTAACCGGGACGAAACCGGAAAAAAAAATCAGGGAGAAATTGGTACCGAATTTTCCGGACTGGTTTAGTGAGAGGGAGATCGTTGATCTGGACGTAGTAATAAAAACATGCGCCCAGGATCGATCCTACGATCTCGTTATCGCCTGGGATAGGGCAGCCGAGAATGCCCGATATGAACTGGCCAAATATCTGGAAAAACAGGTTCAGGCGGCCATAATCAGCCTGAATGAGGAAATTGATAAACGCATTGCCATAGAATCCAACCGCAAACTGGTGAATATGAAAATTACCCGCAGTCATATTGTAACGGAGAGTCATGATAATCTTCTCAGCTATATCGTTTATCTCGAAATGGAAATGAAGAAATGAAGAAATTTATAGCTGTCATCCCCGCCCGTCTGGGTTCTACCCGTTTCCCAGGGAAACCTCTGGCTCTGCTTAATGATAAACCCCTGATTCAGCATGTGTATGAAAAAACATTTCAATCCGGACTCTTCACAAGAGTAATCGTAGCAACTGATCATCAGGCTATCTTGGAAGTTGTAACAGCTTTCGGTGGAGAAGCCATGCTTACTTCCAGCCACCATCCCAGCGGTACCGACCGCATCGCCGAAGTCTGCCGGAAACTGGAATTTGATATCGTGGTCAATGTACAGGGTGATGAGCCATTTATCACCCGTGAACCTCTGGCCGGTCTGCTCTCGGTTTTTGATGATCCAGAAATCCAGGCAGCTTCCCTGATGAATGTTTTAGACGAGGAGCGCGATAATCCGCATATCGTAAAAGTGGTTGTTGATAAAAATAATTTTGCACTATATTTTTCCCGATCATCCATCCCTTATTATCGAGAAAAGAGTGAGTCTAATATTTATTACAAACATATAGGAGTTTACGCTTTCCGCAGACAGACCCTGTTGAAATTTGTACAGCTGACGCCTTCCTTCCTGGAACAGGCAGAGAAATTGGAACAATTGCGATTGCTGGAAAACGGGATCCCCATCAAAATGGTTCTCTGTGATTATACCGGCTGGGGAATTGACATACCTGAAGACCTGTTAGAAGCTGAACGATACCTGCACCGAAATTCCGATCAATCCTAACAGATTTATCTAATACTATCTCCGTATAATAATATTGATAGATTTTTTTCATTTGAAAATTTATTTTTACATAAATGATTTCAATCTGATTCACTCCTTTATCCCTTCTATTATATTCTAATTTTTCCCTGGCAGATATTTCCCTTTGCCTGACTCCGGAGAAGATTGTCTTCTCCGGAGTTTTTTCATACTGGTTATCCTGCCCTTTTTCTTGACATCGTATCTTCATTAATACATTCAAATTCTAATATGGAAATAAAGGGTAATATAGTAGACATTCATCAAAACAGGATCTATCCGAGCACTTTGAAGTTTTTCAATGGAAAGCTATCGGAAATCCAGAAACTTACTAGAAAACAGAATCATTACCTTATCCCCGGTTTTATTGATTCCCATATTCACATTGAAAGCACTCTGATCACTCCCTGCGAATTTGCCCGTATCGCTCTGCAGCACGGCACTGTAGCTGTTGTTTCTGATCCTCATGAAATAGCCAATGTGCTCGGACTTGACGGTGTTTATTTCATGATCTCCAATGCTAAACAAAGCCCATTGAAATTCTATTTCAGTGCCCCTTCCTGCGTACCGGCCACCCCTCTGGAAACAAGTGGAGCATCCCTGGGAATAACGGAACTGGAAATCCTGTTAAAAGATAATCGCATCAAGTATCTGGGCGAAATGATGAATTATCCGGGAATTATTAACAAAGATGAGAGCGTTTTAGCCAAGATCAATCTGGCTCAAAGTTTCGGTAAGCCGGTGGATGGGCATGCTCCGGGCCTGCGGGGAAGTTCCCTGCAGAAATATATCGCGGCAGGGATTTCAACCGATCATGAAACCGGAGAATATATGGAAGGCCTGGAAAAACTGAAACTGGGTATGAACCTGCTGATCAGAGAGGGCTCGGCCAGCCGGAATTTCTCCACCCTGATCCCCCTGGTCCGGGACTATCCTGAGCAATGCATGTTCTGTTGTGACGACCTGCATCCTGATGATCTGTTGAAAGGCCATATTAATTTACTGGTTAAAAGAGCCCTGGAGCAGGGACTGAACATTTTTACAGTTCTAAGGGCAGCTTCCCTTAATCCCATAAAACATTACGGATTGGATGTGGGTTTACTGAGACCCGGTGATGAGGCAGATTTTCTGGTTGTAGATAATCTGCACGACCTGAACATACTGCAAACCTGGATACAGGGAAGGGAAGTCCGGACTCAGTCGCAAGATATAACCTGTCATCTGGAAAT
Organism: Candidatus Cloacimonadota bacterium; assembly: GCA_016931665.1. Taxonomy (GTDB): domain Bacteria; phylum Cloacimonadota; class Cloacimonadia; order Cloacimonadales; family TCS61; genus JAFGEH01. Next base: position 10,670 of record JAFGEH010000076.1, read on the forward strand.
TCCTGAACAAAAATTTAATATCAGGCTCAAGAGCCCGGCTGATTTCCAGATGATCAATAGAAACTTAGAAACACCGGCAATAGTAGTACAGGATGGAAGTATCATAACCCGTAAAACTGCGGTTAGGGCCAGAACAGAAAATAGTCTGATTGTTACTGACCCGGAAAGAGACCTGCTCAAGCTTTCAGTTGTTAACAGATACCGGGATGCAGCTCCGGCAGTTGCTTTGGTTCAGGGATTCGGATTAACCGAAGGTGCTCTCGCGTCTTCGGTAGCCCATGATTCACATAATATTATCGCGGTGGGAGCTGATGACCTGTCCCTGGCCCGAGCAGTAAATCTGGTGATTCAAAACCAGGGCGGGCTCTGTCTGGTTTCTGCAAAGGAAGAAATGATCCTGCCCCTGCCGGTTGCCGGATTGATGAGTACACTGTCCTGTGAGGAAGCGGCAAGCAAGTACCGTGAATTGGAGATGAAGGCACGCAATTTGGGCACGAAGCTTACCGCTTCCTTCATGACTCTGTCTTTTCTGGCATTGATCGTTATCCCGGAATTAAAATTAAGTGACAGAGGCCTGTTCGATGTTGATAAATTCAAATTTATTGATCCTTAATTATTCGTATCAGGATTGATTAATATGATTCTGCCAGAAATTAATTTAGTGTGTGCCTGGGTATATGCAATTTATTCCCGGTCATTTTTTTGTACAGATTGCCTGAGTGATGAAATAACTCAAGGATGACACATGGTAAAAAAAATTGACGCCCCTGACCTGATTTACCATTTGCATGATAAACCAGCCTGGACGGAAGCGCTGTTTGCAGCAATTCAGCATCTGCTTGCTATCTTTGTAGGGATTATTACACCCACCCTGGTTATTGGGAGCATCCTGGACCTTGGCAGTGAAATACCTTACCTGATAAGCATGTCCCTGATTGTTTCCGGAATTGCCACTTTTATACAGATAAGCAGGATAGGGCCTATTGGTTCGGGACTTCTCAGCATTCAGGGAACCAGTTTTGCCTTCCTGAGCACACTGCTTCTGGTTGGGTTTATGGTCAAAGAACAGGGCGGCAGCTCCCGGGAAATACTGGCCCTGATATTCGGCGTCTGCTTGGGGGGCGCTTTCATCGAAATGTTTCTCAGCCGTTTTCTGCATTTGCTGAAAAAGATTATTACCCCTGTTGTCACCGGTACGGTTGTTACCCTGATCGGTATGAGCCTGATCAAAGTCGGCATCACCGATATGGCTGGAGGGCAATGGCTGCTGGACAATCAACCAGAAGAATTCGCATTGCTGTCCAATCTGGGAGTTGCCTTCTTTGTTATGATCATAATTATCATTCTAAATCGCAGCAATAACCAATTTATGCGATTGGGTTCAATAGCTATCGGTTTAGGTGCAGGTTATCTTGTTTCCATCTTACTGGGCTGGGTTGATTTCAATTCTCTGCGTGAACTTCCACCCTTTACTGTACCGATTCCCTTCAGATACGGCATTAGTTTCAACTGGGCTGCTTTCTTTCCGGTAGCTTTCATATATCTGATCACTACCATCGAATCTATCGGAGATCTGACAGCAACTTCCCTGGTTTCGGGTGAACCAATTGAGGGCGATCTTTACCTGAAAAGGATCAAAGGGGGAATACTGGGTGACGGTTTTAATTCTGCCCTGGCCGCTGTTTTCAATACGTTTCCCAATACCACCTTCAGCCAGAATAACGGAGTTATTCAACTCACCGGTATTGCCAGCCGGCATGTGGGAAAATATCTGGCAGGATTACTGGTCTTGCTCGGTCTTTTTCCGGTAGTGGGAGGGATCTTTCAGCAGATGCCAAAACCCGTTCTGGGCGGAGCTACAATAATTATGTTCGGGACCGTGGCGGCAACAGGGATCAGGATACTGTCCGCTCAGAAACTGGAAGCAAGGGAAATGATGATTCTGGCTGTTGCCTTCGGTATGGGTCTGGGAGTTCAGCTGGTTCCGGAGGTCCTGTCTTATTTTCCAATCCAGATCCGCAATATTTTTAACTCGCCGGTAACCACCGGAGGCCTGACTGCCATGATTGGTAATCTGGTTTTCCCACGTATCAGGAAGAAATGATTTACTCTTTTTCTCCCTCTCTGAGCAATCAGATCCAATTTGCCAAAATCATTTGACAGCTGGAAGGGAGAGCAAAATTATAGATTTTCTAAACTATTAAGGCGTGACTGGCTTTGTTGTCTAAACGATGAAAATCGGTTTATCATGATACCCAATACATAGGAGAAAGAATGAACCTTGAAATTTCAGGTGCTTATATTGTTTCCCCAGAAAATGATAACTGGCGAGTTGAGAAAAAAAACATATATCTGAAATCAGGCCAGGTTTTTTACCAAAAACCCTTCCCGAATGCTGACAGAATAATTGACGCACAGGATAAAATCGTAATGCCCGGTTTGGTCAATGCCCATCACCATATCTATTCCACCCTTTCCAAGGGTGTGCCCTGCGAAGTTCCCTTCCGTGATTTCTCGGGTAATCTGAAACAGCTCTGGTGGCCGCTGGATCACAGTCTGAACAGGGAAGATGTTCTCCTGTCAACAGTTCTGGCT